>JBAWHL010000492.1:0-2860 GCA_049593815.1 Ilumatobacteraceae bacterium
CCGATCCCCATCCCGAAAAATGGGTGAATCCGGTCGCAGAGCGACCGGATTCACACACAATTCGGTGATGCGCGCCGGAGACGGCGCGGGATGTTCAGTCGAGGCGTTCGATGATGGTGGCGTTGGCCATGCCGCCGCCCTCACACATGACTTGCAGGCCGAAGCGGCCGCCGGTGCGCTCGAGTTCGTTGAGCAGGGTTGCCATGAGCTTGGTGCCCGAGCTGCCGAGCGGGTGGCCGAGGGCGATGGCGCCGCCGTTGACGTTGACCTTGCTCATGTCGGCTCCGGTCTCCTTCTGCCATGCGAGCACGACCGACGCGAAGGCCTCGTTGACCTCGAAGAGGTCGATGTCGTCGATCGACATGCCGGTCTTCTCGAGAATCTTCTTCGTGGCCGGGATCGGGCCCTTGAGCATGGTGACGGGGTCGGCACCGGCGACGGCGAACGCGTGGAAGCGGGCGCGGGGCTTCATGCCCAGCTCCTCGGCCTTCTCCTTGCTCATGATGAGCACGGCCGACGCGCCGTCACAGATCTGCGAGGAGTTGCCAGCGGTGATCACACCGTCTTCCTTGAAGGCCGGCTTCAGCTTGGAGAGCGACTCGGCGGTCGTGCCCTCGCGGATGCCCTCGTCGGAGGTGAGGGTCTCGGTCTGGCCATCGATCTCGACGTCGATCGGGATGATCTCGTTCTCGAAGCGGCCTTCGTCGCGGGCGATGACCGCACGCTGCTGGCTGAGCGCTCCGAACGCGTCGAGGTCTTCACGGGTGATGCCGTACTCGCCGGCGATCATGTCGGCACCGATGCCCTGCGGCGGCAGGCCGGTCTCGCTGTAGCGGTCGAGCTGCTCCTGCGGGAACGGGAAACCCATGCCCTGGACGATCGAGGCGCCCATCGGCGTGCGGGTCATCACTTCGACGCCGGCGGCGACGACGACGTCGTAGGCACCGGCCATGACACCCTGCGCGCCGAAGTGCATCGACTGCTGGCTCGAACCGCACTGGCGGTCGACGGTGGTCGAGGGAACTTCCTCGGGCCAGCCGGCAGCGAGGACGGCGTTGCGGCCGATGTTGAGCGACTGCTCACCGACCTGCATCACGCAGCCCATGATGACGTCGTCGACGAGTGCGGGGTCGAGGTTGTTGCGCTCGGCGAGCGCCTTGAGGACCTCGGCGGCGAGGTGCGCGGGGTGCTGATCCTTGAGCTTGCCGTTGCGCTTGCCGCCCGGGGTACGGATGGCATCGACGATCACTGCTTCGGTCATGTGTTTTCTCCTGTGTTGCTGTTGAAGCGATGAGCGAACACCCCGCAGACGGGGGTCTGGCTCATCGCTGGTGGGGTCGACGTGCTGCGATGAGCGAACGCACCGGATGCGGGGCGTTGGCTCATCGCTGGGGACTCTGGGTGGGGACGGCGGGGGCGACGGGGACGGGCGGCGTCTGGGCGATCGCGGTGGCGAGGTTCTGTTGGAGGCGCGACATCACCCAGTTGAGGGCCTGGCGCTCCTCCCGGCCGATGCCGTGGCGCAACTCGGAGCGCAGGACGGCGTCGACCTCGTTGATCTCGACGGCCAGTTCGGCACCAGCCTCGGTGATCGTCACGAGCCACACGCGCCGATCGTCGGGCTTGGGCAGTCGTTCCACGAGGCCCCGGCTCTGGAGGCGGTCGATGACCGAGCCGATCGCGGCTCGGCCGATGCCGAGTCGGTCGGCGAGTTCGGTCTGCGTCGTCGCCCCGAATTCGTTGACGTAGCCGATGAGGCTGGCCTGGGTCAGGTTGAGGTCGAGCGGCGCCAGACGAGCGTCGAAGGCCACGCGGACGAGGCGCGCGGTCGACATCAGCGTCGACTCGACGCGCATCCACGGCGGCGAATCCAATTCGTGCGGGGTGAGGTTGGCGGTGCTCATGACAGTCGGTCTGGACACATACTGTACGATGACATACAGTATTGCAACTGCAGATCGCTGAATCACAGCATCACCGGGCACAGGACCGTGTCCGACCGAGGAGGACCAATGACCGATACCGCCACCGACTCCGGCCTGAGCGCCGCCGAGGCTGCCGAGTTCCGCCAGAAGTGCGTCGACTTCATGGAGCAGCACAACCCGGGCCAGAGCCCCTCGCTCGAGGACCAGAAGAAGTTCCTGGGCGCTGCGGCAGCAGCCGGACTCCAGGGCCTGCCCGTCCCGGCCGAGTACGGCGGCGGCGGCAAGACGCTGGCGCACGAGAAGATCTGGCGCGAGGTCAAGGGCAACTACCCGATGCCCGACAGCGAGTTCATCATCAGTCACGGCATGTGCATGCCGATGCTCGCTGAGTACGGCACCCACGAGCAGAAGGAGCAGTTCCTCGCTGACAACATCGCCGGACGCACCATGTGGTGCCAGATGTTCTCCGAGCCGGGCGCCGGCTCCGACGTCGCCAGCCTGCAGACGAAGGCCGAACTCGACGGCGACGAATGGGTCATCAACGGCCAGAAGGTGTGGACGACCCTCGCCCACAAGTCGCAGTACGGCCTCGTCGTCGCGCGCACCGACCCCGACCAGGTGAAGCACGCGGGCATCTCGATGTTCATCATCGAGATGGACAACCCGGGTGTCGAGATCCGTCCGATCCATCAGATCGACGGTGGTTCCCACTTCAACGAGGTGTTCTTCTCCGACGCCCGAATCCCCAGGGACTACCTCGTCGGCGACCTCAACAACGGCTGGAACCTCGCGACCGCGATGCTCATGTACGAGCGGGTCGCCATCGGTGGCGCCGGCGCCGGCAAGATCAACCAGGCGAACTTCAAGATGCTCCGCAAGGCCGCCGAGGCCACGGGCCAGATCGACAATCCCGTCGTGCGCGATCAGCTCATGCA
>JBAWHL010000493.1:0-7509 GCA_049593815.1 Ilumatobacteraceae bacterium
CCGCAAGATGGTCGAGGATGCGGTCCCACGCGGCCGCATCGGCACGCCGGAGGACATCGCCGGCACCGTGATCTTCCTCGCCAGCCGGGCAGGAGCGTTCACCACCGGCGCCGTCGTCCCCGTCGACGGCGGCATCGCGAACGCCAACTGACGCGGATCAGGTCGTGAACGTCGGCCCGACGCGCGTGGCGTAGGGCCACGGCTCGTTGCGGGCCGGCACACAGCGGGACCGTTCCGCGGCGAGACGTTCGCGGAGCAGGCCGAACACGGCGGACGCCTCCGGGTCGTTCCAGCGGTTGACCGCTTCGATCGGGTCGGCGGTGAGGTCGTAGAGCTCCCATTCGTCGTCGACCGGGGCGGATCGGAACGAGTCACCGTCGGGTCCCGACGACGTGAGGTGACGAACGGCGGGCTCGGTCCAGGTCGCCGGATCGTCGAAGGTCCGAGCGAGCTTCCACAGATGCCCGTCGCCGCCAGCTGCGTCCGCCTCGGCCACACGACCGACGACACCCTCGAAGTTCGACCCGACGTCGGCAGGGACCTCGATCCGCAGGTTCGGCGGCGTGTCGACGGTCATCCCGAGAGCGCGTCCGATCGCGGAGGCACCGGTGTCGCCCTCGAGGATGTTGTCGCGGGTCATCAGGTAGACGGTGCGGTCGGCGTCGGCTGGTTCGTCACCGTCGACGATCGGCATCAGGTTGCGGCCGGGAAGGGGGTGCACCTCACTGAACCGTTGGCGCAGTTCGTCGGCGACCGCAGCGGCATCGATGCCCGCCGCGCCGAGCAGCGTCGGAACGAGGTCGAGGTGGGACGTCACGGCGTCGACCTGACGCGGCGCGGTGGGTGTCGCACCGACACGCGCCACCTCGAACGGGACTCGTGTCGCCTCGTCGTACAGGCTGAACCACTTCTGGTGCAGGCCACCGTGGGCCCCGAGCAGCTCGCCGTGGTCCGACGTTCTCACGATGACCGCATCCCCTTCGATCATGGTGCGGACCTGGTCGATCGGTGCGTCGACCTCGACGTGGAGGCGGTGATAGAGGTCGCGGTACCACTGCTCGTTGTCGGCGTAGATCGCCTCGATCGTGTCGCGGGGCCCGTAGCCCGTGGGGTACGCCTCCCGGTATGCGGCCTGGGCACGTGGTTTCGACGACAGGTCTTCGTCGTCGGTCGGCGATGGTGGCACCGGCGGCGGGTCGGCCGGGCCCGGTTCGATCGGCGCGCCGTTGCGGCTCCATGCCGGGACGAGCACGATGTCGTGGGGATTGACGAAGCTCGCGACCAGCAGGAACGGCCGCTGCGCGTCCGCGTCGCCGGCGCGCCGTCGGGCATACCGGTCCTGGAGCCATGCCGCGACTCGCGCTGCGATCAGTGGGTCGCGGCGAGTTCCGGAGTTGGCCAGCTGGCCGCCGTGCGGTTCGGGGCCCACCCAGCCGGAGAAGCCGTACGGATCGAGCGGGTCCGCATCGAGGTACGCCTGGACGGCAGCCTCGTCGATGACACCCGCATCGTCGTTGGTCGCGATGCTGGTGTGGTCGTCGTCGATCAGGTCGGCGTGACTCAGGTGCCACTTACCGTCGTAGTGCGTGTCGTAACCAGCGGCGCGGAACCAGTGGCCGAGCGTGGGCACCTCCCCCTCGCGGAGCCAACGCAGGCGCGTGTCGTCGGCATCCTTGCCCAGACCGTCGGTCTGGGTCACCCCGTGGACGTCGGGATAGTGGCCGGTGAACAGGGTCGGGCGACTCGGCACACATGCCAACGAGCCCGTGTAGTGCCGGGTGAACGACACGGCGTGTTCCTCGAACCACCGCCGAGCGGGCATCGTGCGCGTGCGCCAGTCACGCAACTCGTCGGTCTCGTACGGCGGCGCGGCGCGTTCCTGATCCGTCATGATGATGATCACGTCCGGACCGGTGGGAAGGGTGCTGCTGGTCATGATGATTCCTCCAGGAACGAGATGATGGCCGGAAATGCCGAGCGGTCCTGTACCAGGAAGATGTGACCACCGTCGAAGACCTCGAGTCGGGCCCCGGGGATCCGCTCGGCGATGAACTCCGAGTTGGCGAGCGGGGCGATGTCGTCGTGGGCTCCAGCACACACCAGCGTCGGACACTCGATCGCGCCGAGCGCGTCGACGACGTCGTGCCCGGAGCGCGCCAGCAGTTGGCGGCGCATCCCCGCGAGCGTCTCCGGCGACGGGGAGGCCGTCGCTCCGGCCACCATCTGGTCGTAGAACCTGCCCAGGCCGGGCATCGGCTCGTCCGCGTCGGGATCCCAGCGACGGTCGGTGATCCGCATGCGGGTGGCGAACGCCTCGTCGGCATCGAGCTCGTCGAGCTCGTGCAACGGATACGACGCCGATGCCCCGCCCGCGGAGGTGCAGCACAGCACGAGCCGCTCGATCACCTCGGGGTGCCGGACAGCCAATTCCAGCGCGACCATGCCACCGAAGCTGGTCCCGAGGACGCGGCATCGTTCCCAGCCCATCGCGGCAACGAGCGCCGCGGCGTCATCGGCGTAGTCGGCCATCGTGTAGTCGGCGGCGGGCTTGCTGGTCTGGCCGAGACCACGCTGGTCGTAGTGCAGCGTGTCGAAGGCCCGATTCACGGGAACGACCGCGGCCGGCGAGCGCCGCAGATCGTTGCCGCTCCCGCTGATGTTGAGCAGCGGTGGGCCGGAACCGTGGCGCTCGTAGTGGATGTCGATCCCATTGGCGGCGACGAACGGCATCGGCCTTTCCTAGCCGATCAACCCGTCGATCCCCCGAGTGGGGCACGGCAAACGCCGCGCATCTACGATCCGGGCATGCCGCTGCACCACGTTGCGTACGCCACTCGAGACGTCGAGGCCACGACACGGTTCTACGAGGACCTGATGGGGTTTCCGCTCGTGCACACCGAGGTGCAGGCATTGGGCGAGAGTTGGATTCGGCACGTGTTCTACGACATCGGACCAAACGAACGGGGCGAGGCGGAGAGCATCGCCTTCTTCCAGTTCCACCAGATCGGCGAGACGCCCGAATGGACCTCGGACGTGTCCGACGGCGTCGGCCTGCCGTTCTGGGTGAATCACTGTGCCTTCCGTGCGACCGCAGAGCAGCAGGAGGAGGTGCGCGCCCGAATGGGTGCGGCGGGGATCGAACCCGCCATGGAACAGGACCACGGCTGGTGCCATTCGCTGTACTACCTCGACCCCAACGGGATCATGGTGGAGTTGTGCCGCGACACGCCCGGCTTCGAACCCGACCCCGCCGAGGCGCACCGGCTCCTGACCGTCGACCCGATGGCGCAACCGCACGGGAGCCACTGACATGCCCCGCCTCGCTCAGGTTCGCAAGGAGGACGCCCACCCGGTCGGACGGGCCGTCTACGAGATGCTGTTCGGCGACCGCGATCCGGTCGACGAGCCCGGGACCGCCTCGGGCACGCCCGGCAACTGGTGGACGGTGTTCGCGCTCGTCCCCGACGCATTCGATCACACGACGCTCGGCTTCCAGTTCTATCGAGACGAGAACCGACTCATCGACCCCAAGCTGCGCGAACTCGGCCAGACGCGAGCGGGCTTCACGGTCGGCAGCCAGTTCGTGTTCAGCCAGCACTGCAAGGCGTGCCGTGACGTCGGATTCACCGACGAACAGGTCGCCGCGATCCCGTCGTGGTCGGTGGCCGACTGCTGGTCCCCGGTCGAGCGGGCGGTCCTCGCCTACACCGACTGCCTCACGCTGCAGTTCGGGCGGGTCCCCGACGCGCTGTTCGCCGAGCTCCAGAAGCACCTGTCCGACGAGGAGATCCTCGAGTTCACGTACATCACCTGCACCTACGCGATGCACGCGACGATGACCAAGGCGCTGCGGCTCGAGTACGACGACGTCGACGACCGCGTGGTCGAAGTCCCCGACCTCGACGGCAACATGAGCGGCCTCGACGTGATGGCCGTCGTCGACGACCCCGGCGCCGGCGCGGCTGCCGACTGAATGCTCGCCACGCTCGGAGATCTCGTCGAGGACATCGTCGTCCGCCTCGACGGGCCGATCAACGACGCCTCCGACACGCCGGCGCGGATCTCGCGACGACGCGGCGGCAGCGCCGCCAACGTCGCCGCTCGCTCGGCGGCAGCGGGTCACCCGACGCGCTTCCTCGGTCAGGTCGGCGACGATCCGGCGGGTCGGGCGTTGACCGACGAACTCGCCGCGTCCGGCGTCGACGTCTCGTTCGTCCGACGCTCCGGATCGACCGGGACCATCGTCGCGTTGGTCGATCCCAGCGGCGAACGGTCGATGCTCACCGACCGTCGGGCGTGCGACGACCTGGCCGACCCCGATCCCCATTGGCTCGACGGTGTGCACGTGCTCCACGTTCCCTTCTACTCCCTGGCCACCGGGTCGACGGCAACCACCGCGACCACCGTGATCGAGTGGGCGCACGGTCGCGGCATCGACGTCGCGATCGATCTGTCCTCGAGTGCGGTGCTCGCGCAGCACGGCGTGCGCGCCGTCCGGGAACTCCTCGATGCCCTCGCACCGAGCGTCGTGTTCGCCAACGCGGACGAAGCCCGAGTGGTCGGCGTCGACGGCCCGGTCGGACGAGCGTTGACCGTCGTGAAGCACGGTGCAGCGGATGCGGTCGTGCATCGCCCCGACGGCACCTCGATGCGGGTCCCGGTTCCGCCGATTGCTCCTCCGCAGGACACCACCGGAGCGGGCGACGCGTTCGCGGCGGGGTTTCTCGTGTCCGGACGCTGGGGCGACGACCCCGTCGCCGCCTGCCGGTCCGGCCACATCGCTGCCGCCGAGCTGTTCCGCTCCCGACCCTGACACGGAGGTCCGGTACGGTGGCCCGATGACCATCGAGCATGTCGACGTGTTGATCGTGGGGGCGGGAATCTCCGGCATCGGAGCGGCGTACCACCTGCAGGACAAGTGCCCGAACCGGACCTACGCGATCCTCGAGGGGCGCGCCGACATCGGAGGCACATGGGACCTGTTCCGCTATCCGGGCATTCGCTCGGACAGCGACATGCACACGCTCGGGTTCAACTTCAAGCCGTGGAACGCCGACAAGGCGATCGCCGACGGGCCATCGATCATGGCCTATCTCCGCGAGACCGTGAGTGACTACGGCATCGATCGACACATTCGCTTCGGCAACCAGGTCCGCCACGCCGCATGGTCGAGCGACGATGCCACGTGGACGGTGCAGGCCGACCTCGCCGACGGCGGCACCGCGACCTACACGTGCAACTTCTTGTCGATGTGCTCGGGGTACTACAGCTACAAGGGGGGCTACACCCCCGAGTTCCCCGGACGCGAACGCTTCACCGGCCAGATCGTCCACCCGCAGAAGTGGCCAGACGATCTGGACTACGCCGGGAAGCGGGTCGTGGTGATCGGCTCGGGCGCGACGGCGATGACGCTGGTGCCGGCCATGGCTGCAGACACCGAGCACATCACGATGTTGCAGCGCTCCCCGACCTATGTCGTCGCGAGGCCCGCCACCGATGCCATCGCCAACGGGCTGCGCAAGGTGCTTCCCGACGGGGTCGCCTACAACCTCACCCGCGCGAAGAACACCGCACTCCAGCAGTTCATGTACAAGCGCATGCGGGCCAAGCCGGCCAAGGCGAAGGAGCAGCTGGTCGGGATGGTCACCAAGGAGCTGGGTGAGGACTATCCGGTCGATCCGCACTTCACGCCGAGCTACGACCCGTGGGACCAACGCCTCTGTCTCGTGCCCGACGGTGACCTGTTCGAGGCGATCAAGGCCGGCACGGCATCGGTCGTCACCGACACGATCTCGACGTTCACCGAGACCGGCATCGAGCTGGAGTCCGGAGAGACACTCGAGGCCGACATCATCATCACCGCCACCGGGCTGAACATGGTCACGCTCGGCGAAGCCGACTTCGAGGTCGACGGCGAGCCGGTCGACTTCTCCGACACGTGGTCGTACAAGGGGTTCGCCTACTCCGACGTCCCGAACCTGGCGTCGACGTTCGGGTACGTGAACGCGTCGTGGACGCTGCGCGCCGATCTCATCGCCGAGTACGTCTGTCGTCTCCTCAACCACATGGACGAGACCGGCACCGATCAGTGCACGCCGCGCCTGCGGACGTCGGACCTCGACATGGTGGCCCACCCGATGATCGACCAGCTGACCTCCGGCTACGTCCAGCGCGCCGCATCGCTGCTGCCGCGTCAAGGCGACCGCGAACCGTGGATCAACCCGCAGAACTACGGCAAGGACAAGAAGATGTTCCGCAAGTCGCCCGTCGACGACGGCGCCATGCGGTTCACCGCAGTCCGCGCTGCGTCGCCCTCAGCCGTGGACGCCGTCAGTTCGGCCTGACCGCCCAGGTCATGCTCCGGTGAAGGTCGGGCGGCGCTTCTCGACGAACGCCGCGGCCGCCTCACGGTGGTCAGCGGTGCGCATCGATGCGATCATCTCGGGTGCTTCGGCATCGAGCGCCTCTGCCAGATCGACGGTGAGCGCACGGTTGATGTTCTGCTTCATGCGTGCGAGCGCGAGCGGTGCGCGTGCAGCGAGTGCATGACACCACTCCAGCGCCGCGGCATCGAATCCGTCGTCGGGCAGCACCTGGTTCACCATGCCGAGTACCAGCGCCTCGTCAGCGGACAGCCGCGGCGAGGTGAAGTACAACTCCTTCGCCTTCGCTGGGCCGACGAGCTGCGTGAGGAACCAGCTGCCGCCGAAGTCACCCGATGCGCCGACGTCGGCGAATGCGGTGACGAGCAACGCCCGTCGCGCGGCGAGGCGAATGTCGGCAGCGAGGGCGATCGAGAGCCCGGCACCAGCGGCAGGGCCAGGCAGCGCAGCGACGACGGGACACGGGAACTCGTGCAGCGCGAGTGACACCGTGCGTTGGTTGGCACGGATCAGCGCGACCGGGTCGACGCGCTCCCCCGGTGCGGCCCCACCTGCTGCAGCGCTGTTGCGCTCGTGCATTCCCTTGACGTCACCACCGGCACAGAAGGCGCCGCCGTTGCCGGTGACGAGAACCACGCGCACAGCGTCATCCTCCCGAAACGACTGCAGCGCGACGTCGAAGCCGACGTACATCGCGTCGGAGAGCGCGTTGCGACGTTCGGGGCGATTGAACGTGATCACGCCGACGTGTCCGTCGATGCGGGCGAGCAGGTCATCGCTTCCGGTGTCGATCGAGGTCATGCCGACACGATCGCATCCGCCCCGGGCCGGGAACGAGCCAGGCCGGCTGGACCCGGTCGTGCCGCTACCAGTCGGTGGGGCGGTAGTCCTTCAGGAACTGTCCCCAGACGTGCTCGCCGGTGTTGACGCCGTCGATGATCGGGTCGACGATCCGGGCGGCTCCGTCGACGATGTCGAGCGGCGGGTGGAAGCGGTGTTCTGCGGTCTTCTGCTCGGCGATCGCCACGGGGTCCTCGTCGCTGACCCAGCCGGTGTCGACGCTGTTCATGTGGATGCCCGACGAGTGGTAGTCGGTCGCGGACGTGCGCGTCATCATGTTGAGCGC
>JBAWHL010000494.1:0-2279 GCA_049593815.1 Ilumatobacteraceae bacterium
CCCACTTGGTCGCGACCGCCGACTCGATGCGCGTCGCGAGCTGCTCGTCGGACTCGCCGCCGCGCAACGCGGACAACAGGTCGAACTCGTCGGTGGCGAACAGACACGTCCGGAACTGGCCTTCGGCGGTCAAGCGGACCCGGTCACAGTCGCCGCAGAACGGCTTCGTGACCGTCGGGATGATCCCGATCGATCCAGCCCCGTCGAGATAGCGGAATCGGTCGGCTGGAGCGGCACCACGGGCCGGCAACTGCTCGATCGGGTACACCGCGTTGATCGTCTCGACGATCTCGTCCTGGCCGACGACCTTGTCGTTCATCCAATGGCCGTCCGCGTCGAGCGGCATGAACTCGATGAACCTCACCTCGACGTTGCTGCGACGGCCGTACTCGGCGAGGGCGACGACCTCGTCGTCGTTGATGCCTCGTTCGATCACGGCGTTGATCTTGACCGGATCGAACCCGGCCTCCTTGGCAGCTTCGATGCCGTCGAGCACGCTCTCGAGTTCGTCGCGCCGTGTCATCTGGTGGAACTTGGCGCGGTCGAGCGTGTCGAGGCTGATGTTGACCCGACGCAGCCCGGCATCACGCAGGGTCTGAGCGAGGTGGCGCATGGTCGCACCGTTGGTGGTCATCGCCAGGTCGATCGGGCCGTCCGGCCCCTGGATCGCGGCGAGCTTCTCGACGAGGACCGGCAGGTGGGCGCGAACGGTGGGCTCGCCACCGGTGAGCCGAATCCCGCGGACGCCGTAGCGCTCGACGAACACGCGGGCGAGATGCTCGATCTCCTCGAACGACATGACTTCGGACCGGGGCAGCCAGTTCATGCCCTCCTCGGGCATGCAGTAGGTGCATCGGAAGTTGCAGCGGTCGGTGATCGAGATCCGGAGGTCCTCGATCACGCGGCCGAACGGATCGATCAGCTCCTGCGTGCCGTCATCTCCCCGAGTCATTCCCCCACCCTACGGCCCTGCCCGGCGACCACGTCCGCGACGGCACCGGTTGTCCCGGCGGTCAGGCGTCGCCGTGCAGCAGGAGGACGGCGACGTCGGCGCCGGCTGGGATGCCGCTGCCGTCGGGGACGACGGCCATCGCGTCGGCCAGTGCGGTTGCTGCCAGTTGGTGACTCCCCTGTGCGCCGACCGGCCGAACGTGGTAGCGGCCATCATCACCGAAGTCGCCGTTGACCCTGGTGAAGTGGACCTTGCCGTCCGCGTGTCGGTCGAAGTCCACGTCGGCGACCGCGACGATGCTCGCCCGGGTGAGACGTCGGTGTCCCATCATCCTGCGCAACGCGGGTCGCGCCAACAGCTCGAAGCTGACCAGCGAGCTGACCGGATTGCCGGGCAGACCGAAGATCGGTACACCGTCGAGACGACCGAACGCGAACGGCTTGGCCGGCTTGATCGCGATCTGCATCCAGGTCATGTCGGCGATCCGGCCGAGCACCGCCTTGACCACGTCGTAGTCCCCCATCGACACCCCGCCACTCGAGACGATCGCGTCGCAGTCCTGGGCCGCTGCGCGCAACACCCGCTCGAGTTCCGCTTCGTCATCGCGCACCACGCCGAGGTCGACGACGTCGCACCCCGCGTCGGCGAGCAGCGCTGCCAGCATCGTCTTGTTGCTCTCGCGAATCTGGCCGAGCGCGAGCGGCGACCCGTCGTCGACGAGTTCGTCTCCGGTCGACAACACGGCGACACGGGCCCGGCGATGGACCGTCACGGTCTGGGCATTGACGCTCGCCAGCACCGCGTCGACCGAGGCGGTGATGGTCGTCCCGGCAGCGAACAGCTCCTCGCCGATCCGCACGTCGTCACCCGCACCGCGGATCGATGCGCCCACCGGCACCGAGGCGGTGAGGCGGACACGATCGTCGCCGATCCGTTCGGAGTCCTCGACCATGACGACGGCATCGGCGCCCGACGGCATCGGCGCTCCGGTCATGATCCTGATCGCGGTGCCCGGCTCGACGGGCCGATCGGGTGCCGCGCCCGCGGCGATCTCACCGATGACGTCGAGTTCGACCGGCGCATCGGCCACGTCGGCAGCACGCACGGCGTAGCCGTCCACGGCGGTGTTGTGGAACGGCGGCACCTCCTCGGTCGAGACCAACGGGGCGGCGAGCACGAGGCCGAGCGCGTCGTGTCGGGCGCACTCGATCGGCTCCAGGGGTGGGCACGATTCGAGGACGAACGCCTGTGCATCTTCCAGAGGAGTCACCCTCGCAACGTACCCCCACGACCCGAATTTCTGAGCCGATGTTGCGCTGAGCGCAAC
>JBAWHL010000495.1:0-1779 GCA_049593815.1 Ilumatobacteraceae bacterium
CCGTGCATCTGGATCGCGTTGTCGATGATCTCGCACACACGGATCGGGACCATTGCCTTGACGGCGCTGACCCACACGCGAGCTTCGGCATTGCCGAGTTCGTCCATCGCCTTCGCCGCGGTGAGCACCATGCGACGCATCGATTCGATCTCGATGCGGGACTGGGCGATCATCTGCACGTTGCCACCGAGGTTGCCGAGGCGCTTACCGAAGGCTTCACGGGTGAGGCCACGCTTGACCATCAGGTCGAGCGCACGCTCGGCCTGACCGACCGACCGCATGCAGTGGTGGATGCGGCCAGGACCGAGACGGACCTGGGAGATCTCGAAACCACGACCCTCGCCGAGCAGCACGTTCTCGTACGGCACGCGCACGTCGTTGAAGCGCAGGTGCATGTGGCCGTGCGGGGCGTCGTCCTTGCCGAACACGTGCATCGGGCCGACGATCTCGACACCAGGAGCGTCCATGGGCACGAGGATCTGGGACTGACGCTGGTGCGGAGCCGCATCGGGATTCGTCTGCACCATCGTGATCATGATCTTGCAACGCGGGTCGCCGGCGCCGGAGATGTAGTACTTCTCGCCGGTGATGATCCACTCGTCGCCGTCGCGCACCGCCCTGCAGGCGACGTTCTTGGCGTCGGAGGAGGCCACGTCGGGCTCGGTCATCGCGTAGGCGGAACGGATCTCTCCGGCGAGGAGCGGCTTGAGCCACTTCTCCTTCTGCTCCGGGGTGCCGACTCGTTCGAGCACTTCCATGTTGCCCGTGTCCGGAGCTGCACAGTTCATCGACTCCGACGCCAGCGGGTTCTTGCCGAGCTCGATCGCGATGTACGCGTAGTCGAGGTTCGACAGGCCCTCACCGGTCTCGGCATCGGGCAGGAAGAAGTTCCACAGCCCGTTCTCCTTGGCCTTGTTCTTCACCGACTCGAGCAGGTCGAGCTGCCCCTCGCCGTACGACCAGCGGTCGGTGCGGTTCTCGCCGAGTCGGAAATACTCCTCGGTGATCGGCTCGACCTCGTCGGCGATGAAGGCCTTCACCTTCTCGTAGAGCGGGCGCACGCCTTCGGACATACGAAGGTCGAACATGTCGGGGGTGGATTCGAGACCAGCCATAGGGGAAACTCCTCGGGTCGTGGCGGACACCGCGAACTTAGTGACGGACCGCGTCCTGTGACGTATTGGTCCACACGGTGGGCACGCCCGGCGGCGCCTCGATCAACGTGTGGCGAGTTCGGCGCGCCACGTGGTCGTGAAACCCTGGCGCACCTCGCCCTTGTCGGCGAGCGACGGCGGCAACTCGACCGCTTCGGTCACCTCGAGCGCGTACCAGTTCTTCGTGCTGCGCAGCTCGTCGTCGACCGGCAATGCTGCCAACTCGGCGTAGACGTCGTCCGAAACGACCCGGTCGACGAGCGCCGGGTCGAGTTGCATCAGGATCCGTACGATGCCATCGCCGACGATCTCGCCCGGGTGGCGACAGTTCCAATCGAGGTTGAAGTACATGACCAGGTCGATCATCTCCCACTCCTCCTGACCGACCTCGATCAACACGACGACCGCGCCATCGACGCGGTTCGCGTCGAGCACGCGGGTCGGCACGAGCGCACCGATCGGCACACGGAACTCGAGCGGACCCGAGCTCACGACACGGCCTGCGCGTTCGGCGACGGCACGTTCCTCATCGTCACGAGAGCGCCCACTTCGTGCCGTTGTGCGACAGCTTCAACAGGCGCGACGACTTGCTGATGTCGAGCTTGAAGACCTGCACCACATCGCC
>JBAWHL010000496.1:0-5322 GCA_049593815.1 Ilumatobacteraceae bacterium
ACGCCGGCTCAGAAATTCGGGTGGGGGTTCGGCGTCGGATCGAAATGCCTGGCACACTGTTCCAATTCATCGCGGGCGTCCGAGCCCGACGACACCTGGAGGCCATCGAGCATGAGCAGCGACACGACAATGAGCGCGCCGACCACCGCGCCGGTCGAGGACTGGGCGACGGACTACGACATCTTCGACCCGGACTACATCGCTGATCCGTACGCGATCTGGGACATGTTGCGCGCCGAGTGCCCGGTCGCCCACACCGATCGCTGGGGCGGCTCGGTGCTTCCGACTCGCTACGAGGACGTGTACGCCATCGCTCACGACATCGAGACGTTCCCGTCGGGGAACGGCATCGTCGTCGTGCCGATGCTCGCGCCCGACGGCAGCACTCCCGTCGCGCCAGCCGCTGGCCCGATCCTGGCGTCGGGCGTCCCGCCCATCAGCGCCGACCCACCGCTGCACACCTGGACCCGGCGCCTGATCCTGCCGACGATGAGCACGCAGCGCGTCGCCGAGTACGAGGTCTTCACCCGCGAACTGTGCGAGCGCCTGGCCGACGACATCGTCGCCCGCGGCGGTGGCGACGCGGCGTCCGAATACGCCCAACAGATTCCGGTCCGCGTGATCGGGCACATCCTCGGTGTCCCCGAGTCGATGGCCGACACGTTCACGGAGTGGGTTCGCGACTCGCTCGAGTTCGCCCACGTCCCGGAACGCCGCCAGCGCGGCTTCCAGGGAATCATCGGATACCTCCAGCAGGCCGTCGCGGAGCGCGAGGCGGAACCGAAGGACGACTTCATCACCGAACTCCTCCAGTCCGAGCGCGACGGCGAGCCGATCGGCAAGGACGTCGTCATGGGGATGTGCGCGCTGTTGCTCATCGCCGGCATCGACACGACCTGGTCGTCGATCGGGTCGACGATGTGGCACCTCGCCTCGAACCCCGACGACTGCGCCCGGCTCATCGCCGAGCCGGAACTGATGCCGACGGCGATCGAGGAGTTCCTCCGCGCGTACGCCCCAGTCACCATGGCCCGTCGCGTGATCGAAGACACCGAGTACAAGGGCTGCCCGATCAAGGCCGGCGAGCGTGTACTCATGAACTTCCCGGGCGCCAACCGCGACCCGGAAGCGTTCCCCGACGCCGACAAGGTGATCCTCGACCGCCAGCAGAACCGCCACCTGGCGTTCGGCGCCGGCATCCATCGCTGCGCAGGCTCCAACCTCGCCCGCATGGAGCTGCGGGTCGCCGTGCAGGTCTGGCTGGAGAAGATGCCCGAGTTCGGTCTGGTCGATCCAGCGCTCGTCACCTGGGCCGGAGGCCAGGTCCGCGGCCCTCGCTCCATCCCCGTCACGCTTCCCTGATCCAGTCAGCGAACCCTGCCCGTCCTCACTGACCGAAGCCCGACGACGGCGCGTCGGCGCATCACCCAGCGAGGCCAGCACTCGCCGCATTGACGGAGGTCGGGCGCGGCTGGAAGGCTCGACGGATGATCAACGCCTTCGTGCTCATCTGTGCCGACGCCGACGCGATTGCCGACCTCGCGCCGAAGATGGCCGAGATCGATGGCGTCCGTGAATCACACTCGGTCGCCGGTGCCGACGCCGACATCGTCGCGATCGTCACCGTCCCGACCTACGAAGACATCGCGACGGTGGTGACCGAGCACATCAACCGAGTTCCCGGTGTCCGTTCCACCACCACGATGTTCGCGTTCCGGTCGTTCTCCCAAGCCGACGCGGGTGACGCGTTCGGCGACTTCGGCTGACGGAACCTGCCCGCCACCGTCTCACGGGAGACCCGAACCTGCTCAGAGATCGAGTTCGCGGTACACCGGGTGCCATGTGGTGGCGTCGACGAGTTCGACGATCCGCTCGTCGCTCATCGGCTCGGTGAGTTCCTGGTCACGCGCGGTGCGGGCGACCGCCAACGCCACCTGGCGGGCCACGGCCCTGCACTCGGTGACCGGAGGCAGCAGCGCCCCGCCGCCCGTCGCCGCGGACGCGAGACCCACGGCGGTCGCCGCCGCGGTCAGCATCTCGTCGCTGATCGCTCGGGCCTTCACCGCGACGACGCCGAGCCCGATCCCCGGAAAGACGAAGACGTTGTTGACCTGCGCGATGCGCACCTCGCCGTCCCTCGTCTCCACCGGCGGGAACGGGCTTCCGGTTCCGATCAGCGCGCGGCCCTCGGTCCACTCCACAACGTCGCTGGGGATGGCCTCGGCTCGTGGGGTCGGGTTCGACAAGGGCAGCACCATCGGCCGATCCACGTGGGCAGCCTGGGCGCGGATGACGGCTTCGGTGAAGATGCCGGCCTGACCGGTGACGCCGACGAGCGCGTGCGGGCCGACGCGGTCGACGATGTCGAACAGCTCGACCACTCCGTCGTCATCGTCGTCCCACTCGGCGATCTCCGACCACGGTCGAGCGAACGGCTGCTGGAACGGCAGCAGCGCGTCCATGCCGTCGTGCAGCACGCCGTCGCGATCGACGAGCCAGCACCGCCGGATCGCTTCCTCCTCGGACAGCCCCGCCTGCACCATCGCCCGCACCGCCTGACCGGCGATCCCGGTGCCCGCCGAGCCTGCGCCGACGACGACCAGGCGAAGGTCGGTGATCGGCGTCTCGGTGATCTCGAGACCGGCGACGATCGACGCGACGGTGACCACCGCGGTGCCCTGGATGTCGTCGTTGAACGAGCAGATGCGGTCACGATGTCGAGCGAGCAGACGGTTCGCGTGCGTCTGTGCGAAGTCCTCCCATTGCAGCAGGATGTTCGGGTAGCGCCGACGGAGCAGATCGATGAACGGGTCGACGAGTTCGTCGTACTCGTCCCCTCGCACGCGCTGGTGCCGCCACCCGAGGTAGAGCGGGTCCGACAGTTGCGACTCGTTGTCGGTGCCAACATCGAGGAACACGGGCAGGGTTCGTGAGGGGTCGAGCCCACCGCCTGCGGTGTACAACGCGAGCTTGCCGATCGGGATGCCCATGCCACCGATGCCGAGGTCGCCGAGGCCGAGCACCCGTTCACCGTCGGTCACGACGATGACGTCGAGTTCGCGGTCGCCCACGACGTTGTCGAACAGCTCCTCCACGCGATCGCGCTGCTGCCACGAGAGGTAGAGCCCGTGCTCCCGACGGAAGTCACGCGACCACTGCTGGCACGCGAGACCGACGGTCGGGGTGTACACGATCGGCAGGAGCTGCGCGAGGTGCCGTTCGAGAAATGCGTAGAACAACACCGAGTTGCGGTCCTGCAGCGCCCGCAGGTACACGTTGCGTTCCATGTCGGTCGCCTTGTCGGCGTAGGCCTCCTCGACCCGGGCCAACTGCGTGTCGAGATCCTCGATCACCGGTGGCACCAGCCCGTCGAGGCCGTATCGCCGGCGCTCCTCCGCGCTGTACGCGGTCGCCTTGTTGGTGTACCTGTTGGCGAGAAGCGCTCGACCGTTGATCACCCAATCACGGTATCGGCCCGAGTTTTGTGTGCGCGGCACGCGGTGCAGTTCCCCTCGGTGCGCACGCGGGTTCCGGGCCGGATTCGTGCGAGCGACGACGCACCCGGCGGTGGTCGTCGCTCACACGGACTGCGGATGTTGCCCGGCCCGCTCCGGTGCTACTCGACCGGGTTGACGACGAGGGCGGTCACCATGCCGAACATGCCGTCCTCGGATTCGACGTGGGTGAGGATGTGGCAGTGCCACACCCATGTGCCCGGGTCCTCCGCGTGGAACAGCACCGAGTAGCGCTCGCCCGGAGCGATGTTGATCGTGTCGGCGAAGTACGGCTCGTCGAGCGGGATGCCGTCCTTGGCGTACACCAACTGCGGGAACTGGTGCAGGTGCATCGGGTGCGCGGTGAGCCCCTCGTTGTAGTAGTTCACCGCGACCCAGTCCCCCTCGTCGACGATCAACGGTTCGGTCGCCGGGAAGCTCTTGCCGTTGAGTGTGAGGCCGATCACACCGGCGTCGTTCAGGATCATCGGCATCTCGACGTCAGGCACGAGATCCTCGGGAATCGTGACCCCGCTGATGGTCTGGCCGCGCGGGATGGGATTCTCGCCGATGATGAAGCTGGCGAACATGCCGTTGACGACCGAGGTCTGGCCGTGCATGTGCGCGTGGTACATGCCGATCGCCGGATCGTCGGCCACGAACTCGTAGGTGTAGGAGTCACCCGACGACACCACGTCCTGCGTGTACGGCGCCACGCCGTCCTGGTCATTGGGCGTGTGCACACCGTGCCAGTGGATGTCGGTCCCCATCGGTGTCTCGTTGTGCAGGATGACCCGCACGTTGTCACCGACGTCGACCTTGATCATCGGACCGGGCACGATGCCGTTGTACGTCCAGGCGTCGACGATCTTGCCGGGCGAGACCTCCCACGGCGTGACCGCCGCGGTCAGCTCGAACTGCTTGGTCCCGTCGGGCATCAGCTCGTACTCGAGCAGCTCGTTGCCCCGCCCCTCGGTCTCCGCGGGGAAGGCGAGCATCGACTCGACCATGACCTGGTCCATCTGGTCGCCGGTCATGGCTGCGTGGTCCATCTCGCCGTCCTCGCCCATCGCATCCATGTCGTGGGTCTCGCCGGCGGGCGACACCACGAGGTCGGTGGTCATACCGCTCTCGGCGTGTCCCGGGATGGTGCACAGCAGCTGATAGGTCCCCGGCGAGAGCAGGCCGAGGTCGAGGACCTCGCTCGCTCCAGATCCGAGGTTCGCCCCCTGCACGCTCGGATTGGACAGGGCGATGTTGTGTTCCATGGTCCCGACGTTGGTGACGTCGAGGATGACCTGACCGGCCGGAGCGAGGAACTGGCCGTCGATCGAGAACTCGGCCAGATCCGCCTGGATCGTCGTGACCGGCGGCCCGCTCACCGCGGCCGGATCGTCACGCAGCAACGCGACGAGGCCGATCGCCGCGACGGAGGCGATCAGCGCGATCAGGAGCCCGACCATGGTCACGAACAGCAGCGAGCCGTTCGCTCTGCCGTCGGATGGGGGTGGGCTGGGAGCGTGGTCAGGGGGTCGGTCAGTCAGGATGGTCACGCCGTGAGTCTCCCGAGGATCTCCGAGAACGACCAGGGACCTTCGGCCCTACTTCCCCGGCATGTTCCTTCCCGGTGACGTCAGGCGTCGATCGGCGGCATCTTCGACGGAACGCTCCACGTGAGGCGCGTGCCGCCGAGCGTTCCGCGAGCGACGACGAAGTCGCCTCGGCGACGTTCCGCTCGAGCCCGCAGATTGTCCAGACCACCGCGCCGGGCCGAGTCGTCGACTCCGACGCCGTCGTCGGCGACCACCGCCGTCAGCGTCGCGTCGCG
>JBAWHL010000497.1:0-1810 GCA_049593815.1 Ilumatobacteraceae bacterium
GCACACGTTGGGGCGTGCTCGCCTGTGCGTTGAAGGCGTCAGCGAGCGCGGACGCGAGCTGGACCCGCGGGACGAGGTCGACCGGACGGCCTGCGCCGGCAGCGAGGACGCGGGCGGTCGCGGTACCCACCGCGGCAAGGCGGACCGTGGGTGCTGCCGCGGCAGCTGTAGCGACACGTTCGGCGCCAGGCACCGACGTCACGATCAACCAGTCGTACTCGCCCACGTGGTGCAGGGCCTCGCGGAGCGCGGCCCCGCCGTCGTCCGGTTCGATGACCGCGATCAAGGGCATGTGCACGACGCTCGCGCCGCGAGCTTCGAGCAGCGATCCCAGCTCGCCTGGACGTTCCCGCGTGACGAGGACACGACATCCCGCCAGCGAGGCGGTCACCCCAGCGCCCCTCGCGATGCCTGTGCGGCTCGACGCGCGATCGCCAGGTCCTCGACACCGCCAGGCAAGTCGATCCGTTCACTGACCGAGGTTCCGGCATCGAGATCGGCCAGGAACGTCCCGAGTCGACCGGCGTCGACGTGTGCCCCGACCGGCAGCGAACAACCGCTGCCGAGCTCGGCGAGAAAGGCTCGCTCGACTTCGACGTCGTGTCGGGTCGCCGGGTCATCGATCGCCGAGACCGCCGCTGTCGTCGACTCGTCGTCGATTCGGCACTCCACCGCGACGCATCCCTGCCCGACGGCGGGGATGAAGTCGTCGGTCGGGAGGTGCTGCGCGATCCGATCCGTCATCTCGAGAATCTCGAGCGCGGCGACCGCCATGACGATCGCGCCGCCGTCGGGGATCTTGGACAAGCGGGAATCGATGTTCCCGCGCAACTCGACGAACTGCAGGTCGGGACGCACGGAGCGCAGCTGTGCCCGACGGCGTACCGAACCCGTGGCGATCGTCGCTCCGACCGGCAATTCGTCGAGCGTGCTCCCGATCAGCGCATCCGCCGGATTCCGCCGCTTGGTGAACGCGGCGAGCACCAGGCCATCAGCGGGCGCCGACGGCAGGTCCTTGGCCGAATGCACGGCGATGTCGGCACGGCCGTCGAGGACGGCGCGCTGCACCTCCTTGACGAACACCCCTTGCCCACCGATCTGATGCAGCGGCACATCGGCTCGCACGTCGCCGATCGTCTCGATCAACACGAGATCGACGGCGCGACCGGTCGCCGAGGTGATCGCCTCGGCCACCGCGGTCGCCTGCGCCATGGCCTGCCGCGAACCACGCGTCGCGAGTCGCAGGGGCGGTGTCGTGTCGATCACGGGGTCGCTCACGGCGACGTCACCCGAGGTCGAAGAGGTCGCGCATGGCCGCGGCGTTGCGTTCGCCCTGCGGCGTGCCGGCCTGCGATTTCAGTCGCACCGACGGCTCGTGCAACAACTTCGCGACGATCGCCTTGGTCAGGGCATCGACGGCGTCGCGCTGCGCGTCGTCGAGACTGCCGATCCGGGTCGCGAAGCGGGCGATCTCCCCGGCGCGCACCTGTTCGGCGGCGTCGTGCATCGACGCGACGAGCGGTGCAGCTTGTCGAGCGGTGACCTCGAGCAGGAAGTTCTCGACCTCCTCGGCGACGATGGAGCGGACGCGCTCGGCCTCTGCGGCGCGATGCGAGAGTCCACGGTCGGCCCAGTCACGGAGGTCGTCGAGATTCGACAGGGTGATCCCTGCCAGGTCGGCCACTGATGCGTCGACGTTGCGCGGCACGCCGATGTCGACGATGTGCAGCGGACGCGCGCCACGAGCGGCACGAGCTTCGACGACGAGTGACTCGGTGATCACGGCTTGGGCGGCGCCGGGGGCGGCCCC
>JBAWHL010000498.1:0-3611 GCA_049593815.1 Ilumatobacteraceae bacterium
TGGGGGTGGGGACGATGCGGATGGGGCCGCGGCGTTCGGTGACGTCGGCGTATTCGGCGACGATCGACTTGATCTGGTCGCCTTCGAGTTCGTCGCTCTCACAGAGGCCATCTGCGATCCGAAGCAAGGCGTCGCGGTACGTCGAGGTCATCAGCGCGGCGCGTTCGGAACCTTCGACGAGCAGGGCTTCGGCGGCCTCTCGGCTCGATTCGTCGGACAACACCTTGGCGACGAGGTTCGCCGCGGTCGGAATGGCAGCGGCTTCGAGGCTGAGGAGACCCGGGCCGTTGCCGAGTTGGCCGACCAGCTGCGATGCGATGTTCGTCGCCACAGCGAGGTCCGACGAGATGCCGCTGGATGCTTCGCCGTACTCCTGGAGCTCTGCGGCTCGCCCAGCGAGCGCGACGGCGATCAGGTCGCGGGCATCGCTCGGCGTCTTGAGGAACCGTTCCTCAATGTCTCCGTGAGCGACCAGCCCGAGCGCTGCCGAGCGTCGGAGGATCGAGGCCATCTTGACGTCGCGGCGGGTGAGGACGGCGGTGAGCGCATGGCCGGCCTCGTGGATCGCGATTCGTCGGCGTTCGTCCGGGTGATATCCCATCTCCTGGGCGACTCCCACCTCGGTGACGAGCTGCGCCTGGAGCACGTCGGTGACCGTCATCGCCGTGCGGCTGTACCGCAGCGCGATGATGAGGGCCTCGTCGAGCAGCTTCTCGATCTTGACCGGCGTGTAGCCGGCGGAGAGGTCGGCGATCAGCGACGCCGTCACCTCGGGCTCGTGGTTCTTCTTGGCCAGGTAGTACTCGGCGATCTCGAGGCGGTCGGCGCGCGGCGGCAGGTTGAAGCCGATGACACGATCGAAGCGGCCGGGGCGCAGGAGCGCTGGATCGAGGTCGGCGGCGCGGTTGGTCGCGGCGACGATGAGGATGTTCGCCTCGGATCGCGTCGGACGCGGGCGGCGACGATGCGCCGGGAGGAAGGTGTTGAACCAGTCGATGAAGCTGGCCTTGAACTTCTGACCACCGGTGGGGAGGTCGAAGCTCTGCATCTGAACGAGCAGTTCGTTGACGACACCGACGATGCCTTCACGCATCGATCCGGTGTTCATGCCGCTGCGGGCGCCACCGATGGCGTCGAACTCCTCGATGTAGCCGATGGCGCCGCCCTCCTCGCGGGCGGCCTTGCGCAGCGCTTTGAAGAACGACCGGATCTTCTTGTTCGTCTGGCCGTAGTACATCGACTGGAACTCGCTGGCCGACACGAACAGGAACGGCACACCGGCCTCGGCTGCCATCGCCTTGGCGAGATACGTCTTGCCGGTACCCGGTGGTCCTTCGAAGAGCACGCCGCGTCGGGCGTTGCCGCCCATCTCGCGCTGGAAGGTCTCCGACGCGAGGAACAGGTTCATGCTGTCGATCGCTTCACGCTTGGTCTGATCGGCGCCGACGACGTCGTCGAGGCGGATGTTGGAGTCCGACGATCGCAGCAGGGTGTGCGGCGACCGCCCCGCGGTCAGGAAGGGGATGAAGATGACCGTGCCGAGGATGAGGATCAGGCCGAGCGCGATGATGATCTCGGGGTTGCCCATCAGCCACCCGGGGATGCCGAGCCTGATCGGGTTGTCGTTGGCGAGTCGCCACACCAGGTAGGCGAAGACGATCCCGAGGATGACGAGGGTCTTGCGCAGGCGCTTCTGGCGCGTCCGTTCCCGATTCGCGTTGGCGTCGATGTCGTCGCCACTCAACATCTCGCCGGTGCTCAGACGTGCCATCTCCATGCGGATCCCCTTTGTCGACCTGTTCGGTTGATGTGCTCACTGAACGTAGCCTGGGAACACCGACAGTGGTCAAGGCCTGGACGTCAAGGCTTGGTCAAGAAGCCCGAGCGGGTTGACTACGGTGGGCGCCATGTTCGCCGCTTTCCGGGAGACCGGGTACAACGTCATGCTCTTCCTCCACCTGCTGAGCGTGCTGGTCGCGTTCGCCCCGGCCTTCGTCCATCCGTTGCTCGCCAACCAGACGAAGTCGCTCGATCCCGGAAGCCGCGGCCAGGTGCTCACCATGCTCGTCGGCAACGGCCGCCGCATCTACGCGCCGGCGCTGATCGTCGCCGGGCTGTTCGGTTTCGCGATGCAGGGCATGTCCGATGGCGTCATCGAGTTCGGCCAGACCTGGTTCTGGTTGTCGGTGGTGCTGTGGCTCGCCATGAACGGTGTGCTCCACGGTCTGATGCTCCCCGCAGAACGAGCGGTCGCCGCCGGCGATGAGTCGGCGTCGTCCAAGGTCGATCTCGCCGGGGCGATCATCACGCTGCTGATGCTCGTCACGCTCTACCTGATGGTGTTCAAGCCGGGCTTCTAGTCCGCAGTCGAGGGCGCCGGATTGCGCTCTTGGTCCGCGCGACGCTGCGGGTACGCTTGCCCTCGTGGCAGCACCAGATGGTCAGGGGTCGGGATTCGGCGCGAATTCATGGCTCGTCGAGGAGATGTACGAGCAGTTCGTCGCTGATCCGGGGTCGGTGAGCGATTCCTGGCAGGAATTCTTCGCCGACTACAAGTCCACGGCACCCTCGGTGGCTGCGGCTGCGGCGACATCACCCCAGGTCCAAGCGGTCGCGGAGGCCCATCGGGCGCCGTCCGAGGACCCTGCACCGCCCGCGCCGGCAGCCGCCCCTGCACCGGCGGCACCCGCCGCCGCTGCGGCGGCCGAGGAGGAGCCGGGCAAGCCGATTCGCGGTGCCGGCGCCGCGATCGCTGCCAACATGGAGCGCAGCCTCACGGTGCCGACGGCGACGAGCTTCCGCAACGTCCCCGCCAAGCTGCTCGAGGTCAACCGCAAGGTGATCAACGGGTTCCGGGCACGCACCGGCCAGACCAAGATCAGCTTCACCCACCTCATCGGCTACGCGATCGTTCGGGCCATTGCCGACCAGGTCCCGGCGATGAAGAACACCTACACCGAGGGCGCGGACGGCAAGCCCCGACTCGTCGCCAACGACCACGTGAACATGGGGCTCGCGGTCGATGTGCAGAAGTCCGACGGCAGCCGCACGCTGGTCGTTCCGGTGTTGCGCGAGGCCGACACGCTCGACTTCGCCGGCTTCCTGGCCTCCTACGAGGAGATCATCCGCAAGGTCAAGAGCAACAAGCTCACCGTCGACGACTTCATGGGTGCCAACGTGAGCCTCACGAACCCGGGCACGATCGGGACGGTCCAGTCGGTGCCGCGGCTGATGCCCGGCCAGGCCGTGATCGTCGGGGTCGGCAGCATCGACTACCCGGCCGCCTTCGAAGGCGCCGACCGCTCGAACCTCAGCACGATCGGCATCAGCAAGGTCGTGACGGTCACCAGCACCTACGACCACCGCATCATCCAGGGTGCCGAGTCGGGCATGTTCCTGAAGCGGGTCCACGAACTCCTGCTCGGCGAGCACGACTTCTACGAAGACGTCTTCCACGCGCTCGGGATGCCCTACGAGGCGGTCAAGTGGCGTCCGGACACGAACCCGATCGATCGCGAGGAGGCGATGCTCGCCAAGCAGATGGCGGTCGCCAAGCTCATCCGCGTCCATCGCGTCCGCGGCCACCTCATCGCCGACCTCGATCCGCTGCG
>JBAWHL010000499.1:0-25676 GCA_049593815.1 Ilumatobacteraceae bacterium
AGTCCGTCCAGCCGATGACCGCGCATCCGGCGTCGGTGAGCGCTGTGCCGATCTCGACTCGCACTCGATCGTGGATCTCCGGATCGGTGATGATGCCGCGCCCTCGGTCGACTTCTTGTCGGCCGGCTTCGAACTGTGGTTTCACGAGCAGCACCATCGGCGACCCAGGTTGGCACAGTTGCGTCAGCGTCGGGATGACGAGTCGCAGCGAGATGAACGACAGGTCGCCGACGATGATGTCGACTGGATCTCCGATCGTGTCGAGGTCGGCCTGGCGCACGTTGCACCGTTCGAGATTGATGACCCGGTCATCGGCACGGAGACGCTCGTGGAGTTGGCCGTGACCGACGTCGAGCGCGACGACCGCGGATGCGCCGCGTTGGAGGAGGCAATCGGTGAATCCGCCCGTGGACGCGCCGACGTCGAGCGCCCGCAGGCGGGTGACGTCGAGCTCGAAGGCGTCGAGTGCATGGTCGAGCTTCTCGGCGCCCCGTCCCACGAACCGTGCCGGCGGCCCTTCGATGACCAGTGCATCGCCGGGAGCGACCTGACGAGCAGGTTTGTCAGCGACCGATCCGTTGACGAGAACCCGATTGGCAGCGATCAGCGTCTGCGCTTCGGTCCGGCTGGTCGTGAGCGATCGGCGAACCAGCTCGGCGTCGAGGCGACGACGCGCGGCCACGATGCGTCCGTCAGCCGGTCGTGTCGGGAGCAGGGACGTCGACCGAGGCATCCGTGACGGGCGCAGCCGGCGGCTTCGGCGTGGCCTTCACGGTCGCTCGCTTCTTGGCGGGCGTCGTCTTCGAGGCGGCCTTCTTCTTGGCGGGCGCCTTCTTGGCTGCGGGCTTCTCGGCCGCCGCCTTCGTGCCATCGGCCTCGCTCTTCACCCGGTTGGTCAGCTGCTCGGCGATCTCCTCGAACCGGTCCTCGAGTTCGTCGAAGCGCTCCGCGAGCCAGCCGAACTGCTTGGCGACCTCACGCTGCACCGACTCGTTGACGCGATCGGAGGTCTCCCGACCACGGTCCAGCAGCGATTGCACGGCCTGTTCGGTGTCGCGACGTCGGACCTCGCCGGCATCGACGAGCGACTTCACGATGGATTCGGCCTGCTTCTTGGACAGGTCGGTGAACTCGACGCCAGCGTCGAGCAACCGTTGGAGTGTGGACTTCGCCATGACGCGAGGTTACCGCTGGACCCTCGGCGGTGAACTCAGCGTCGCCGCGACCTCGCGTAGATCCGCCGCGTCCAGGTCGACTCGGACGTCGTCGAACGCGGTCGTCGGCGACGGCACACCCGTGCGAACCAACGCGAAGCGGCTGCCGAGCCGTTCGGCGAACAATCCGTCGGTTTCCGGCCGGTCGCCGACCATCAGCGTGCGCCCGGGGGCGAACGGCACCGCTGCGGTCGAGACCACCTCGGCGATCAGTGTCGCCATCGGCGCGTGTGGCTTGCCACCGATCGTCGGCTCGGCACCCGACGCCGTGGCAACGGCAGCGAGGATGGACCCACCGCCGGGAAGCAAGCCGTCGGGTGTCGGGAACGTCGAGTCGGTGTTCGTCCCGATCAGACGAGCACCGCCGCGAATCGCCCTGGTCGCCACAGCGAGACGCCAGTAGTCGAAGTCACGGTGCAACCCCACGACGACCGCATCGAATCCCGTCGGGTCGACCTGGCCGTCGTTCACGACCACCTCGGCACCACGGAGCGCGCATGCCTCGGCCACGCCGGCCCCACCGGTCACGAGCACCCGCTGGCCGGGTTCGATCAGGTGCGCGGCTGCCATCGAGGAGCTGACGACGTCGCCGCTGGCGGCGATGCCCACGCCGGCGAGCGCCGCTTCGTGCTCGGCGAGCGTCGCCGCCGAGTTGTTCGTGACGAACAGCACCCTGCGTCCCGACCGGCGGAGTGCGTCGACCGCCTCGACCGAGCCGGGGATCGGATGATGGGCGAGCCAGATCACGCCGTCCAGGTCACACAGGACGGTGGTGATCGCGCTCCAGTCGACGGCGGCATCAGTCACAGCGTCGATCGTTGCAGCAACAGGGGCCGATCGTGACATCCTGTCCGGGTGCCCCGATTCACGCCGTTCCCCGCCCTTCGCTACGCCGACCAGCAGATCGACGACCTGATCGCGCCGCCCTACGACGTGCTGTCCGACGCCGACGTCGACGCCCTCGCCGATCGCAGCCCCTGGAACGTCACGCGCGTCGACGTCCCCCGCGAAGCGGACGGCCCGAACCGATACGAGGCGGCGGCGGCCACCCTCCGCTCGTGGATCGACGACGGCGTCATCGTCGCCGATGCTGCGCCCACGTTCACGATCTATCGCATGCGATTCACCGATGCCGCCGGTGCCGAGCGCGACATCGCCGGCGTACTCGGCGGCCTCGCGGTGGTCGATGCCGACGCGGGTGGTGTCCTGCCCCACGAGCGCGTCACCCCGAAGGCCTCGACAGACCGTCTCGACCTCACGCGGGCGACCAAGACCAACATGTCGCCGATCTGGGGGCTGTCGCTCGCCTCGGGACTCACCGAGCTGTTGGAGGCTCCCGGCGAGCCCATTGCGTCGGTCACGGTCGACGGCGTCGAACACGTCGTCGAGCGGGTGACCGACCCCGAGCGGATCGCAGCGATCGCCGCGAAGGTCGACTCCGACGACGTCCTGATCGCCGACGGCCACCATCGATACGGCATCAGCCGCACCTACCGGGCCGAGGTCCGCGCCGCCAACGGCGATCAGCCGTCGGCTGCCGACGAGACGCTGACGTTCGTGAGTGAACTCGTCGCCGACCAGCTGTCGGTCGAGGCGATCCACCGGCTGTACACCGACGTCGCCCATCCCGATCTCGTCGCTGCGCTCGATGCCGCCTTCGTCCGCTCCGATGCGGGCCAGCCGGGCCCGGACACGCTGGCGACGATGGACCAGCGCGGCGCGTTGTGCCTGATCAACCCTGACGGCTCCGCCGAGTGGCTCACCCCGCGTGAGGGCGCGTTCGACGGCGTTCGCTCCCTCGACGGCGCGTGGCTCGAGCACGCGCTCGCCGACGTCGCCCACAGCGTGAGCTACCAGCACGGCATCGACCACGTCGTCGATGCCGTCACGAGCGGGAACGCCGCCGCCGCCGTGCTGATTCGTCCGGTCAGCGTCGCCGAGATCGAGCGCACCGCACGCGAGGGTGTGTTGATGCCGCCGAAGTCGACCTTCTTCACGCCGAAGTTGCGCACCGGGCTCGTCATTCGGCCCGTCGACTGAGCCGAGCCGTCCGCAGCCGCGGAGTCAGGTGCTCGACGCCACGATCCGTTCGGCCGTGCGGACGAGCACGGTGGCGGCCTGTTTGCGTCGTCGGACCGGGATGACCTGCTCGGCGACGACCTCGGTCCGGCTCTGGGTCGCCCCGCCGACGCGGAAGAACCGACGTCGGACGCTGCCGACGATCACGTAACCGCACCCGGTCGTCAGACTCGCCACCGCCGACGAGGACGGGTCGGTCCACGCCACCGGCACCGAGACGTTGGTGAATCGGTCGCCGTCGTGGACCCGTGTGGTCAGATCGAACTGGACGACGACGCTGCCCGAGGGCAGATCGCGCCGGACGGGTTCGTTGACGAGTTCTCCGCGCAGGACGGCGACGTTCGCCGAGAGCGGTGGGGTCGAGCTGCTCATGTGATGCTCCTTCTGGGTGGATTCCAGCGGGAGGAGTCGGTGGAACGCACCCTACGCAGGCCCTGTCACAGGGTTGTGTAGCGTCGCCCCGTGACCGAGCGACCGATGACTCCGACGCCAGCCCCCACGCAGACGCACCCCGATGGTGTCGGCCCGATGCGGTGGGGCATCGCCGCCACCGGAGGAATCGCAGCGAGCATGGCCGAGGCCCTCGGCACGCTCGACGACGCCGAGATCGTCGCGGTCGGATCACGATCCCAGGCGGCCGCCGACGACTTCGCCGGACGGTTCGGGATTCCACACGCGCACGGGTCCTACCAGGCGCTCTACGACGACCCCGACGTCGACATCGTCTACGTCGCCACCCCACACAGCCACCACCACGACATGACGATCGCTGCGCTCGATGCCGGAAAGCACGTCCTGTGCGAGAAGGCGTTCGCCGTCAACGCGGCCCAGGCCCGTGCGATGGTCGACGCCGCGCGCCGCAACCAACGTTTCCTGATGGAAGCGATGTGGACCTGGTTCATGCCACTCACGCTCGAGTTGCGCCGGCGGGTGCTCGCCGGCGACATCGGCGAGCTGAAGGTGGTCGAGGCCAACTTCGGCATCCCGGTCCACGATCCCGACGGGCGACACCGGCGCCTCGACCTGGCCGGCGGCGCGTTGCTCGACCTCGGCATCTACCCGATCTCGTTCGCCCGCTACCTGGCCGGCGACCCGGTCTCGGTCAAGGCGCTCGGCTCGCTCGGCCCGAGCGGCGTGGACGCCACCGTCGGCGGCGTCGTCTCGTTCGAGGGCGGGGCGCTCGGGATCTTCCACACATCGCTCGACATGCTCAGTGGGCTCGGCGCCTCCGTGGTCGGCACGGGCGGTCGGATCGACGTCGCTCCCCCGTTCTGGTTCCCGACTCGCTTCACCGTGCACGTCCCAGGGCGTGACCCCGAGGTCGTCGACATGCCGCACAACGGTCTCGCCCACGAGGCAGCCCACGCGATGGAGCGCATCCGTGGCGGGCACCTGGAGAGCGACGTGATCCCGTTGGCCACGACCGTGTCGACGATGGAACTCCTCGACGACGTGCGCGCCCAGGTCGGCGTTGTCTACCCCGAGGAGCGCTGACCCGGGCGCGGGCGACCGTCAGTCCGTCGGATAGTCCGCGTAGGACGCCTTGAACACGCCCTGGTGCAGCAACACCGTGGCGGCATGGTCGCCGGTGTCGGCATCGATGACCTTCGACTCGGTCCAGTACGACTCGACGCGCTTGCTCTGGCCGATGCCGACGATCGTGTGCTCGATTCGGTACGGGTGACCGACGAAGACCGGTCCCTCGACGTAACGGACTTCGAGATCGACGAACAGCCCGATCGCCGGGCCGCGGACCGGGAAGTGGGCGTTGGACTGGTGCGCGATCACGCTGATCATCTCCGTCGGCACGATCGGCCGACCCCACGGGCTGTCACCGTTCGCGTCGTACCACGAGGATCGCTCGGTGATCTTGGCGAGCTTCTGGGCCAGCGTGAACGGGTACAGGTTCCCGTTGTGATCGTCGAATCCCATCGTCACCGGCTCGTCGACGGTCACTCGCATGCCGAGTTCGAGCTGGTCGACGATGTACAGCGCCCCCGGGTCACCCAGTGCCCGTTGACGACGCCCGTCGAGTTCGCTCTCGTCGGTACCACCGATCGATGCGGTCCCCGTGAGCACCGGCGTGCCGTCCGCCTTCTCCGCCCCGATGCGCCCCAGCGTTGCCGTCACCGGATCGAGCGCGGCACGGACCTCCTCGCCCTCCACGACCATGTTCAGGAAGTGCGACGACACGCAACCACGTTCGAACCACGCCTGCCCCCAGCGAGCGACCGCGAGCGGGTCGATCTGGCTGAAGTGCGTCGGCCCCTCGATCGGGGCGCCGGCCAGACCGAGCTTGGCCGCGGTCTCGTCGTCGTGGACGCTCGTGTGACCCGCGTACTCCTGGTCGGCCAACATCTGGGCAGGTGCCCGCAAGGGGCCGACGAATCGCTCACCCTCGGGTCCGTCGGTCTGCTCGATCGCCGTGGTGAAGCTCATCGCGCCATCCTGCCAGACGACCCCCTGATCAGGTGGCAGGCGGGAGGACCTTCAGGCCGAGTTCGGCCAATGCCTTGGCATCACCGGGAATCGGCGAGTTGGTCATCGGATCGGCACCCGACTGGGTCTTCGGGAAGGCGATGACCTCGCGGATGTTCTCCTCGCCGGCGAGGACCGCCACGAGCCGGTCGAGCCCCATGCCGAACCCGCCGTGCGGCGGCGCGCCGTACTCGAACGGGTTGAGGAAGAACCCGAACTTGCGCTCGGCCTCCTCGTCGGAGATGCCGAGCGCCTGGAAGACGCGACGTTGGAGGTCGGCCTCGTGGATTCGAATCGAGCCGGAGCCCAGTTCCCATCCGTTGAGCACGAGGTCATAGGCGATCGAGCGCACCGACAGCGGATCGGTCTCGATCTTGTCGAGATCGTCGGGGTGCGGCCGGGTGAACGGGTGGTGACCCGGCTTCGGGGCACCCGTCTCCTTGTCGACACCGACGAACAGCGGGAACTCGACGATCCACACGTAGCGGTACGGGCCTTCGTGCACCGGTGGGCGGCCGAGGTCGTTGCGCAGCGCACCGAGCACCTCGCAGGTGTTCATCCACTCGTCGGCGACGATCAGGATCAGATCGCCCTCCTCGGCCTCCATCGTGGAACGCAGCGCAGCTGCCTCGTCGTCGGAGAGGAACTTGGCGACCGGCGAATCGAAGCCGTCCGCGGTGGTCTTCATCCACACGAGGCCCTTGGCGCCCAGGCTCTTGGCCCGGTCGGTGAGCTTGTCGAGCTGGTTGCGGCCGTACTCGGACGCAGCTCCCGGCACCCGGATGCCCTTGATCGCTCCCGCACCGGCGAACGCCTTGAACTCGGTGTTCGCGAAGACCGGGGTGAGCTCGACGAGCTCGAGCCCGAAACGAAGGTCCGGCTTGTCGATGCCGAAGCGGTTCATGGCATCGTGCCAGGTCATCCGCTCGATCGGTCCGGGGCGCTCGCCCGTCACGGCCTCGGCAGCGTCGAGCACCGCCTCGCTCACGGCATCGAGCACGTCCTCCTGGCTGACGAAGCTCATCTCCATGTCGAGCTGCATGAACTCGTACTGGCGGTCGGCGCGCAGGTCCTCATCGCGCAGGCATCGCGCCATCTGGTAGTACCGGTCGACGCCGGCGACCATGAGCAACTGCTTGAAGAGCTGCGGCGACTGCGGGAGCGCGTAGAACGACCCGGGCTCCTTGCGCGACGGCACGAGGAACTCGCGAGCGCCTTCGGGCGTCGATGGCACGAGCATCGGCGTCTCGACCTCGACGAACGACTGCGACTCCATCGCGTTGCGGATCGAGGCGTTGACCTGGGCGCGCACGCGCAGGTTCTTCTGCATGTGCTCGCGACGCAGGTCGAGATAGCGGTGCTGGAGCCGGATGTTCTCGTCGACGTCATCGGCGCGAGCGTCGATCGGGAACGGCGGCGGATCGGCCTTGCGCAGCACTTCGACCTGACATTCGCCGAGCTCGACGTGACCGGTCGGCAGGTTCTCGTTGATCGTGCCCTCGGGGCGCTCACGCACGACGCCGGTGATGCGCAGCACGAACTCGCTGCGCACGTCGACGTCGTCGTTGATCACGCACTGGACGATGCCGGAGTGGTCGCGCAGGTCGACGAAGGCCAGGTGCTCGCCGTGCTCGCGGCGGCGTCCGACCCACCCGCAGACGCTGACGGTCTGGCCGATGTGCTCGGGACGCAACTCGCCGCACATGTGGGTGCGCATCGAGGTGGCGCTGGAGGAGATCGATTCGGTCATTGGGCTTCAATCCTGTTGTCGGTTGGAGGGTGCGTGCTGGCGTTGCGGAGGTGTTCGACGAGGTCGGTCCGGGAGATCGTCACTTGGTCGAGCCCGAACTGCTTGGTTTTCACGACGACCGTACCGGCCACGAGTTCGTCGTCGCCGACGATCACGGCGTTGGCGGCGCCGCTGCGATTGGCGAGCTTCATCTGGGCCTTCATCGACCGGTTGTCGAAGCCTCGATCCGCGGCGAGACCGGCGGCGCGGAGTTCGGCGGTGATCCCGACGGCCTGGAGCCCGCCGGTGACGTCGACGACGAAGGCGTCGAGTGCGACCGGCTCCGCGCCGAAGACCCCTTCGTCGTCGCAGGCGAGCAGCGTTCGGTCGACGCCCAGCGCGAAACCGACGCCGGGCGTTGCCGGACCGCCGAGCGCCTCGACGAGCCCGTCGTAGCGCCCGCCGCCGCCGAGGGCGTTCTGGGCGGAGTCGAGCGTGCCGCCCTGGAACTCGAAGATGGTGCGTCGGTAGTAGTCGAGCCCGCGCACGAGCTTCGATTCGACGGTGAACGGAATGTCGAGCGCCCGCAGTCCGGCTTGGACTGCGGCGAAGTGCTCGGCGGCCTCGGGGCTGTGGAAATCAGCGATCTGGGGTGCGGAAGCGATCACCGGCGCGTCGAATTCGCGCTTGGAGTCCAGCACCCGCAACGGGTTGCGTTCGAGCGTCGCCCGGCTCTGTTCGCTCAGGGCGTCACCGGCGGCGGTGAAGTGCTCCCGCAGCGCCTCGACGTACGCGGCGCGGTCGTCGGGCTCACCGAGGCTGTTGACGATCAGCGTCACCTGCTGCAGTCCGAGGCTCCGGTAGAACTCCCACGCGAGGGCGATGACCTCGACGTCGAGGTTCGGGTCGTCGGCTCCGAGCACTTCGATGCCGACCTGGTCGAACTGCCGGTACCGGCCGCGTTGGGGCTTCTCGTAGCGGAAGTTCGATCCGGAGTAGAAGATCTTCCACGGCGTCGTTGGCCGGTGCTCGGCGAAGGCACGGCAGACGCTGGCGGTCATCTCCGGCCGCAGTGCGATGTGCCGCTCGCCCTTGTCGACGAAGTCGTACATCTCCTTGGTCACCACGTCGGTGGCGTCACCGATGCGGGTGAACACGCCGAGGTCCTCGAGCAGCGGCGTGATCAGCTGTCCGTACCCGGCCCGCTCGACCACGTCGGCGAACACGCTGGTGAATCGACGCCATCGGGCGCTCTCGGGCGGCAGGATGTCCCGCATGCCGGGACTGGTCTGGAACGCTGGCACGGCCCGTCACGCTATCGGGCCCCACTCCCCCAGCTCCCAGACATTCTCACCCCCACCCCGATCCGCCCCGATCCACCCGCCCCATCCCCGATCCGCCCGCCCCATCCCGAATTTCTGAGCCAGCGTTGCGCTGAGCGCAACCGCCGCTCAGAATTTCGGGGGGTGTTGGAGTCGGGTGGTGTCAGGCGACGGTGGTGGCGCCGGGGACGAGACGGTAGGCGTCGTAGACGGAGTCGACGCCCTTGATCGTGCGGATCACGGCCTCGAGGTAGCCGGGGTTCGCGAACTCGAACTCGAAGCGCATCTTGGCGACGCGGTCGGTTCCCGTGACGGTCTGACACGACAGGATGTTGACCGAATGGTCCGCCAACGCATTGGTGACGTCGCGCAACAAGCGGGAACGATCGAGCGCGACGACTTCGACGCCGGCGACGAAGGTACGCCCGGGGCGCTCTTCGCCGTCCCACTCGACCTCGATCATTCGGGTCGCCTGATCGGTCATCAACGACACGGCGTTCGCACAGTCGGCGCGGTGCACGCTCACTCCTCGCCCGCGGGTGACGAAGCCGATGATCCCGTCGCCGGGTACGGGTGTGCAGCAGTTCGCCAGGCGAACGAGCACATCGTCGAGACCCTCGACGTGCACGCCGACCTTGGTTCGTTCGCCGTCGCGATGTTCGCGACGAGGCTTGGTGACCGTCGCGGGGAGATGCTCGCCGTCGTCGCCGTTCAGCGCGCGCGCGAGCCGCTGCGCCACCGACTTGGCCGACACGTGATGTTCCCCGATCGCGGCCAACAGCGCATCGAGATCGACGTAGCTGAGCTCAGCGACCACCTCGTCGAGCTGCGGCGACTTCCACACCTGCTGGATCGGCAGGCGCTCTCGGCGCATCTCCGACGCCAGGTCGTCGCGACCGACCTCGACCATGTCGATCCGACGCTCACGGCTGAACCACTGGCGGATCTTGTTGCGTGCTCGCGGCGACGCCACGAACGTCAACCAGTCCTGGGACGGACCGGCGGTCTCGACCTTCGAGGTGAAGATCTCGACGTTGTCACCACTCGCGAGGACGTGATCGAGCGACACGAGCCGTCCGTTGACCTTCGCCCCGATGCACGCGTGTCCGACCTCGGTGTGCACGCCGTACGCGAAGTCGACGGTGGTCGACCCGACCGGCAGCGTGATCACGCGACCCTTCGGTGTGAACACGAAGACCTCGTCCTGCTCCAGGTCGGTCTTCAGTGACTGCATGAACTGGGCGGGATCGGAGATCTCCTCCTGCCAGTCGATGATCCGGGTCAACCAGTCGATGTCGGCGTGCTTGTCGCTGCCTTCCTTGTACGCCCAGTGCGCGGCGACGCCCCACTCTGCTCGCTGGTGAATCTCGGTGGTGCGGATATGCTCCTCGATCGGTTTGCCCGCAGGCCCGATCACCGTGGTGTGCAAGCTCTGGTAGAGATTGAACTTGGGCATCGCGATGTAGTCCTTGAACCGGCCGACGACCGGTCGCCAGCGGCCGTGGATCGATCCCAGTGCGGCGTAGCAGTCCTTCATCGTCGGCACGACGACGCGGATCGCGACGAGGTCGAAGATCTCGTCGAACTCGCGGCCCTTCACCACCATCTTCTCGTAGATGCTCCACAGGTGCTTGCCTCGGCCCGTCACCTCGGCGCTGATGCCGAGTTCGTCGAGCCGTGAGCGGACCTCGGCCAACGTCTTCGCGAGGAAGACATCTCGTTCGGGCGTCCGCGAACTGACGAGATGGTCCAGTTCGGCGAAGCGCTTCGGGTGCAGCGACGCGAAGGCGAGGTCCTCCAACTGCTGCTTCATCTCCTGCATGCCGAGGCGGTGCGCCAGCGGTGCGTAGATGTCGAGCGTCTCCTGCGCGATGCGCTGCTGCTTGTCCGGCGGCATCGCTGCGATCGTGCGCATGTTGTGCAGTCGGTCGGCCAGCTTGATGACCAGGACTCGCAGGTCCTTGGCCATGGCCACGAGCATCTTGCGCATCGTGGCGGCCTGTTGCTCCTCGCGGGAGTCGAACCGGATCCGCTCGAGCTTGGTCACACCGTCGACGATGGCGGCGACCTCGGTGCCGAAGTCGCGTTCGACGTCGGCGACGGTGATCTCGGTGTCCTCGACAGCGTCGTGGAGCAGTGCGGCGGTGACCGAGACCTCGTCGAGGCCGATGTCGGCGACGATCTGCGCGACGGCGAGCGGATGGTTGATGTAGCTCTCACCGCTCGAGCGCATCTGCGACTGGTGTGCCTCCGCCGCGACGCGGTAGGCGCGGCTGATGGTCGACACCGGCGACTTCGGGTGGCGACGCCGATATGCGGCGAGCAGCGGCGTCAGCTCGGACGCGGGCGCGGTGATGTGTTGGCGCCGCCACGGAAGGACGCGGTCGACCGTTCCCATCGGCTGCTCAGTAGTGCAGGAGCGACCTCACGGTTCGCTCCCCCAGTTGGGCCCGCCCACCGAGTTCGTCGATCTCGATGACGAAGCCGAGCCCTGCGATGACGCCGCCGAGCGTCTCGACCAGACGTGCCGTTGCGGCAGCGGTCCCGCCGGTGGCGAGGACGTCGTCGATGATCAGGATCCGCTCCCCCGGATGGATCGCATCGCGGTGGATCTCGAGCTTGTCGGAGCCGTACTCGAGGGAGTACTCCTCACGCACGACCGCCCACGGCAGCTTGCCCGCTTTGCGGACCGGCACGAATCCGGCACCGATGCGGTAGGCCAGCGCCGACGCGAAGATGAACCCGCGGGCCTCGACGCCGACGACTCGGTCGACCGGCACGTTCGCGAACTCCTCGACGAGTGCGTTGACGGCCGTGCCGAAGGTCGCACCGTCGCCGAGCAACGGCGTGATGTCGCGATAGGTCACCCCGTCGATCGGATAGTCACCAATGTCGCGGACGAAGCCCCGCAGTGCTCCGTGATCGCCTGCCATGCACCGAGGATACCCGCCGCGCTCTCGCATCGACGGACCTTGGTGTCGGGGGTCAGTGCCGCTTCTTCTTGCGCGGGCGCGGCGGATGTGACAGCAGGCGATCCGCTGGCTGCGCGACCGCCGGCGTGGGCGACGCGCCGTCACCGTCCGACGCATCGGACGACTCCGTGTCGACCATGCGGCCCGTGACGCCTGAGCCCATGACCGCGGCGCGCAGGTCGTCGCCTCGGAGCCGCTCACGACGTGTCTTGCGGCCGGTGTTGGCCTTCAGCGTCGCGAGCAGCGGCGTGGCGATGAAGATCGAGGAATAGACGCCGGCGAGCATGCCGATGAGGAGCGCGAGCGCGAATTCGCGCAGTGTGACCGCCCCGAGCACTCCCGCACCGATCAGCAGCAGCGAGATGACCGGCAGGATCGACGAGAGACTCGTGATGATCGACCGCATGAACACCTGGTTCATCGAGATGTTGACGATGTCCTCGTACGGCATGCGGACGCCGGCGTACTTGCCCTCGTTCTCCTCGATCCGGTCGAACACGACGATCGTGTCGTACAGCGAGTAGCCCAGGATCGTGAGGAACGCGATCACGGTGGCCGGGGTGACCTCGAACTGGAAGACCGAGTACGCACCGACCGCGGCGATGACGTCGTGGGCCATCGCTGCGAGACCGGCGACTGCCATTCGCCATTCGAATCGGATCGAGATGAAGATCGACACGAGGATCAGGAAGATGACCAGTGCGCGCACGGCCTTCTCGGTGATCTCTCCACCCCAGGTGGAGCTGGTGAAGGAGAAGCTGATGTCGACGACCTCGACCCCGGCGGCGGCGGCGAAGGCCTGGGTGACCTCTTCGGCCTGAGCGGCGTCGAGTTCCTCGACCTGCACGGTGACGACGTCGGAGGACTCCGAGCTGCGCAGCTGGATCCTCGCACCCGTGGTGGAGACGCCGTTGTCCTCGAGCACCTGGGTGGCCTCGTCGACGCCGAAGGTCTCGCTGGCGGGAATGTCCCATGCGTCGCCGCCCTCGAAGTCGAGACCCAGGTTGAGCCCCTGGGTGAGCAGCGAGACGATCGTGACGAGGACGACCACGACCGCAGTGACCAACCCGAGGGTTCGCTTGCCGTAGAAGTCGATCGAGGTCTGGCCCCGCATCATGCGGCCGAAGCCGGACCGGGCGATGGACTGGTCGACGCTCATGACGTGGCCACCTTCATGCCGAGGACACTCTTCTGTCGGGCCATCAGCTTGCTCCGCGACAACAGCAGCACTGCAGGCCGCGTGAAGAAGTAGCAGACGAGCAGGTCGCAGATCGTCGTGAGTCCGAGGTAGAGGGCGAAGCCACGCACCGAGCCGACGCTCAGCCAGAACAGGATGAGCGCGCCGATGAGCGACACGAGGTCAGCGGACCAGATCGTGCGCCACGTGGCACCGAAGCTGCGCGGCGACGCGTTCTTGATCGTGCGACCGCTTCGGAGTTCGTCCTTGATGCGCTCGAAGAACACCACGTAACTGTCGACGGTGACGCCGACCGCGACGATGATGCCGGTGACACCAGCCAGGCTCAGCGCGTAGTTGGTCCAACCGGACACCAGCGAGGCCATGCTGAAGACCATCATCCCCCAGACCACGAGGCCGCCGACGATGACGAGGGCCAACCAGCGGTAGTAGGCGATGAGGAATACGACGACGAGCGCCATGCCCATGAGGCCGGCGATGATCGCCGCCTGCAGCGAGTCCGAGCCGGCGGACGCCGAGACCGTGCGCGCTTCTTGCGCCTCGACCTCGACGGGGAATGCGCCACGGTTGAGCACCGCGACGAGCCCTTCGGCTTCCGAGCGGGTGAAGCTGCCGGTGATCGCGACCGAGTCCGTGAAGTTCGGCTGGTTCACCTGCGGAGACGACTGCACGACACTGTCGAGCACGATGGCGATCTGACCACGCACGCCGGGCTGCGTCGACGGGCAGGTCGGCTCCATGTTGTAGCACTGGGTGGCCAGGCTGTTCCACGTCGCCTGACCGTCGCTGCGAAGCTCGACGGCGACGCCCCATCCGGCATCGGCGGTGAGCTCTGCGCTCCCCTTGGAGAACACCTCGCCCGTGCCCTGTGCCGGGCCGACGCACACGATGGCGCCGTCACGGCTCGGCAGGAACTCGTTGCCGGTGTCGGGCACGGTCGCCGTGGTGAGATCGAGATCGGTGGGAATCGGTTCGGGCACCGTGTCCACGGGAATGGTCGGATCGGGCACTGCGCTGCGGAATCCGGCCGGCTCGACCGAGGTCGCCGGAGCTTCGTTCGTGTCGGGCGCAACCGGTCCGGTGGGCGTCGTGTCGACGGGCACGCCATCATCGGTCGTGGCGTCGTCGCCGAGGCCGAGGACCGGCGAGTCCGCATCCGGCTCGGGACACGAACTGAAGTTGAGGACGGGGCGGAGTTCGACCACGCCGGACACGTCGACGGCGTCGAGCGCCTCCTGCTGGTCGCGCACGCCGGGCAGGTCGACGACGATCGTCTGGCCCTGCACGCGGACGTCGGGCTCCGCGATGCCCTGCCGTTCGAGTTCGTCGCGGATCAGGTCACGGATGACCAGCAGATCGTCTTGGCTCGCCGGTTCGACCGGCGCCAGGATGACGGACACCCCACCCTGCAGGTCGAGGCCGAGAATCGGGGTGTTGCCCGTGGCGATGTTCGCCCCGAGCGCGATGATGACGATCAGCACGACGCCGATCAGGGAGGTCCAGAGACGGCGACGCATCGGCTGGATCAGTCGTCGGTCGAGTCGTCGGCCGACTCGAGTTCGGCTGTGTCGACCGCGTCGTCATCGGTCTCGTCGTCATCGTCGTCGTCAGGAGCGGCTTTGCCCTGCACGGCGGCGCGAGCGATCCGAATCTGGACGTCGTCGTCGATCTCGAGCCAGAACCGGCCGGGACCGTCTTCACCGGTGATCGTGCCGTACACACCCGAGGTGGTCACGATCTCGTCACCGACCTCGATCGAGTTCTGCAACTCCTGCTGTTCACGCATTCGGCGCCGTTGCGGCCGAATCATGAAGAAGTACATGGCGAATGGGATGAGCAGCAAGATGCCGAGCTGCAGGAAGGCTGCGCCGCCGCCTCCGCCGGATTCTTGGGCGAGGAGGGCGTTGGAAAGATGCATGGACATGACGGCGAGCGAGCCTATCTGCTGACCCGGCTGCCCGACGGTCAAGTCCAGATGTCGAGGACGGAGCGGCGCAGGGAGTCGAAGGTCCCGGCGGTGACGGCTGCTCGCATCTGTGCCATGAGATCGATGGTCCACGCCACGTTGTGGATCGACAACAGGCGCGACGCGGTCGGTTCGCCGACCTGCAACAGGTGCCGGATGTAGCCCCGGCTGTGACGCGCGCAGACCTCGCACGGGCACGATGCATCGAGTGGTTCGTCGAGTTCGGCGTTGCGGGCGGCCTTCGCCTGGAACCGTCCCGTCGACGTCAGCGCGGTGCCGTGGCGACCGAGGCGCGTCTGCATGACACAGTCGAACTGGTCGACGCCGAGCGCGACTGCCTCGACCAGCGAAGCCGGGTCGCCCACACCCATCAGGTAGCGAGGCCGGTCCGCAGGGAGGTGCTCGAGCGCCGCGGCGAGCGCTGGAAGCATCTCCTCGCGTGTCTCACCGACGGACAGACCGCCGATTCCGTACCCGTCGAAGCCGATCTCGACGATCTGCTGGGCGCTCTCCCGCCGCATCGAATCGCTGATCCCGCCCTGCACGATGCCGAACAGCGCCTGGTCGGACCTGGTGTGGTGTCCCTTGGCTCGCGCCGCCCACGCGGCCGTGCGGTCGATCGCGACCCGGATCACCTCGGGTGGGCTCGGCAAGGGCGGACACACGTCGAGCACCATCTGGATGTCGGCACCGAGCTGCTGCTGCACATCGACGGCGATCTCCGGAGTGAACCGGTGCGACGACCCGTCGTAGGTGCTCTTGAACGTGACCCCGTCGTCGTCGACCTTCGGGTCGAGGGAGAAGACCTGGAATCCGCCCGAGTCGGTGAGGGTCAAACCATCCCAACCGGCGAACTTGCCGAGCCCGCCGAACCGTTCGACGAGATCGGCACCGGGACGCAGCATCAGGTGGTAGGTGTTGCCGAGCACGATCTGCGCGCCGACACGCTCGTAGTCGGCCGCGCTGAGGTACTTGATCGCTCCGCGTGTACCCACGGGCATGAACAGCGGAGTCTGGTAGGTGCCGCGTGCCGTCGTCGCCGTGCCGGCGCGGGCCGCGCCATCAGTGGCGACGAGTTCGAGTTCGACCGGATGCATCGCCGCGACGGTATCGCCAGTGTGGCTCTCGGGTCGTCGTCAGGTCGACGGCGTCCGCTCCAACAGCATCGCGTCGCCGAAGGACAGGAACCGGTAGTCCGACTCCATCGCAGCGCGATACAGCTCGCGCCAGTGCGGACCGATGAACGCGTCGATCATCATCAACAGCGTCGTCTTCGGCAGATGGAAGTTGGTCAGCAACACGTCGACGACCTTCCAGTCGAAGCCACGGTGGATGAACAGGTTCGTCCGGCCCGACAGTTCGCCAGACGCTGCCGCCGACTCGAGGGCGCGCACCGCGGTCGTTCCCACGGCCACGACACGGTCCGCGTCGTCGCACGCCTGCATCGTCGCCGGCGGCACCCGATAGCGCTCGGTGTGCATCGGGTGGTCGAGCGGGTCCTCGGTGCTGATCGGCTGGAACGTGTCCAGCCCGACCACGAGCTCGACCGTCGCCGTGCGCACCCCGATCGCCGCGAGCCGCTCGAACAACTCCGGCGTGAAGTGCAACCCCGCCGTTGGCGCAGCCGCGGAGCCGGGCTCTCGAGCGAACACCGTCTGATACCGATCGGGATCCTCGAGGCGTTCACCGATGTACGGCGGCAACGGCATCTCACCGTGTCGACCGAGGAGTGCGAGCGGATCGTCGTCGCCGAGGATCTCGACCCAGAACGTGTCGCCGGCCGGCGTGCGCTCCCCCATGCGGATCATCGGGACCTCGTCGCGGTACAACTCCTCGCCGATCGCCAGTTTTCCGCCGGGCCGGACCAGCGCTTCCCAGTGTCGCCGTTCGGCGTCACGCGCCTCGAGCAGCAGCACCTCGGCGCTGCCACCCGTGGCTCGGCGCAGTCGCAGTCGCGCCGGAATCACCCGCGTCTCGTTGAGGACGAGGAGGTCTCCCGCACGGAGCAGGTCAGGCAGATCGCTGACATGGCGGTGCTCGGGCGGTCGCTGGGCGCCCCGGTCGACGAGCAGGCGTGCCGCGTCGCGGGGTTCGATCGGCGTCTGCGCGATGCGTTCGCTGGGGAGCACGTAGTCGAAGTCGGCGATGCGCACGACGGGCAGGCTACGAGTCAGCGAACGGGGTCGTGAGCCCTCAGGCGGTTTCGGCGGGCTCGACCGATCGCACGACGAACGCGCTCACCGGGTCCCCGTCCAGGTCGACGAGCCCCTCCGCTGCGGCGAGTACGCCATCGGCATCGATCGCTTGCGCGGTGCCGACGTCGGCGAGCACCTCACCGGCGGTTGCCAGCGCGCTGAGCGCCAGGGCGCGCCGAACCGGCTCGCCCCAGGCACCGAACGTCAGGCTTCCGCGCCGGAGCACACCGCGGGCGACCGACCCGGTCGACAGCCCCACCCGGGTTCGGAAGTCGACGCCGACGTCCTCACCGAGTTCGTCCAGACCGTCGCAGAGTCGATCGACGAACGCTGCGGCGGCGGCTGCACCGTCCTCGTCGTTCGTTGCATCCGTCGGCTCGTCGCCACCGTGGGCGCCCGCGACGAACAGGTATCGGTCTGCGGTCACCCTGATCCGCTCCAGGCCGCATTCGGTCGCCATCGCTTCGGCGCCGGCGGCGGCGGTCGACAGCAGGTCGAGCAGGTCGTCGTCGACCTCGTGGTCCGGCGTGATCGTGACCGCGACGACGGTCGCGAGATCGGAGCGCGCTCCGTTGCCTGCCACGACGCCGACATCGTCGACGAGATGCGGAGGCAGCACGGCGAGGAGGAGGTTCCGCTTCTGTTCGAATTCGGCCTCGAGTTCCTGCTCCTGGCGTTCGAGCGCGGCCGCCATCATGTTCAAGCGCCGCCCGAGATCGCCGAACTCGTCGTTGCCGAGTCGGCCCTGATCGGGGTGTCGTTCACCGTTGGCGACGGCCCGGGCGGCCTCGACCGCAGGCCCGATCGGCCGGCTGAGCCGTCGTGCAAGGAGCAGGCCGAGAATCGCCGCACTCGGCAGGACGATCGCCAGGACGAACCCCATCTTGCGGAGGTAGTTGACCAACGGACGGCGAGCCGACGAGGCCGGGACGTCGGTCACGACGGCCCATTCCACGCCCGGCACGTCGATCGCCGTCGACGAGCTGAACGTGGCCTGACCGAGATAATTGTGGGCGTTGCCGGTGAAGATGTCTCCGGCGAATGCCGAGGTCACCGGTGCGGTCTCGACGGTCTGGATGCCGACCGGCGTGTCGAACCGGATGATCCGCTCGCGCAGCTCGTCGTCATCGACGTCGTCGAGGTAGGCCTCGCGGTTCTCGAGCCAGGGTCGGCTCGTGCTCTGCAGGATGCGATCCGACGACACGACGTAGCTCTCGCCGTCGCCGAGACCGAGTCCGCTCCAGTCGCCGTTCGCGGTCGTGATCGCGTCGATCCGATCCGTCGACACCTCGGCGACCAACGTTCCGACGATGCGGCTTCCCCGCCGCACGGTGGCAGCGGCGAACAGTGCCGGCTTGCCGCCGCCGGGAATGTAGATGCCGTAGTCGGTCAGCAGCGCCTCGCCCGCAGTCACCCGCGACAGGTCCTCGACGACGAGCTGCGTCAGCAGGTCGTTCGCGACGGCATCGGTGCTGAGGTCGATGCCGAGGTCGACGCGCTGTTCGGTGGTGTACACGACGTCGTCGTCGAAGGACACCAGCATGAGGTCGACCGCACCGATCCGGTCGGCGAACTGCTTCAGCTGCCGGTCGTGTTCCGCCAGCACCTCCCCGTACGCGGAGTCGTCGAACTCGGGGTCCGGGATCGTGTAGTGGGCCTGCAACCATTGCCCGGCGTCCGACGCCGGCACCAGCTCCGATGCCTCCAGGCCCGTGATCCCGACCTCCGCCAACGGCGCGATGACGTCGTCGTCGTAGAAATCGATGAGGGCGCTCGCCTGGTCGGGCTCCAGAGTCCGGTCGGCGAGCGCGTCGAACGCGACGCTGAACTCGTCGAGTGCAGCCACGACGCTGGGGTCCGATGCCGCCGCGGACACGTCACGCAGCAGCCGTTCCATGCCCACCTCGATGCTGTGGGAGCGCCCGACCGCGGTCGCGGCGAGTTGTTCCTCGGTCCCCTGCCGCAGCAGGCGATCAGCAGCGAGGAAGTTCAACGAGCCGAACAACAGCACCGCGAACAGCGACGTCAGCATCAGGGCCCCGGCGATCTGCCGACGGAGCCGCCGTGGTCGACGCCAGAACGGCAGGTCGGCCGTTCGTTCGAGGAGGGCCTCGGTCGACGACGCGCTCATGATGCGCCCTTGTCAGCAGCTGTCTCGGAAGGCTCGTGCACGGCGGCCACGTTGCGTTGTTCGATGATGCGGTCGAGACGACGACGACGCATCGCTCCGAGGCGATTCAGCGCGGCGGCGAGTTCGGAGTTGCGACTTCCGATCTCGCTGGCGGCATCCGCGGCGATGATGAGCACGTCGCAGTCGGTGACGGCGCGCACCGCGACGCTGCGGCCATCGGTTCGGCGCGCCTCGGTCACGCCCACCAGCTCGCCCTGTGTGATCTCGTCGATGGCGGTCTCGCCGACGGCCGGATCGATCAGCACCATCGTGGCGAGCCCTTCGGTGACCACCATCAGGTCGCGACGATCGCCGTTGCCGTCCGACAACAACTCCCCTGCCGCGAACCGAACTCGACGCGTCGCTGGGACGAGGCGGTCGAGGTCGTCGTCGCCGAGCATCGCCAACAGGCCAGATTGCTGCAGTCCACGACGAATCGCCACCGGGTCGGGCCGTGCGGACTCCGCGGCGGTGACCGCATCGTGCAGGTACAGGTCCTGAGCCGGGCTGGGCAGCGGCACGTCGTGGCGATGCGACTGGTACCAGATCAAGGAACCGAAGTCGCTGCTCACCTGTGGCACCACCGCATAGTCGGCCACCCACAGATCGACCTCGTAGCCCATCAACGGGTCGTCGGTCTGCACCACGCGCACTCGAGGCGGCGGGTCCTGGAGGACGTTGGGCGTGGCCGCGGCAGCGTCGAGCAGCATGTCCTTGGCGAGCGTCGGCGGGTTCGAGAATGCGACCTGCACGGGATAGACGACACGGTGCAGCGGCGCGGGCTTGGAGTAGTTGACGATCGTCGCCTTCGCCAACACGCTGTTGGGCACCACGGTCAGGTCACCATTGCGCGTGCGCAACAGCGTGGTGCGCCAGTTGATGTCGACCACGAGACCCTCGGTGTCATCGGCGCAGATCCAGTTCCCCGGCTCGAAGGGCTGATCGCTCAGGAGCAGGAATCCAGACGCCAACCCGCTCAACGTGTCCTGCAAGGCGAACGACACGACCAGCGACGTGACACCGAGCGCAGTCAGCGCAGCGGAGAGGTCGACGCCCCAGACGACACCGAGCAGGAGCCAGCCGATCACCAGGAGCAGCAGGATGCGTGGCAGTGCGAGCATCAGCTGCGGAACCGGGCCTCGCCCATCGGCACGGGGCCGACCGCGGATGCTGTCGACCCCGACCGCGAGCAGGCGCGTTGCAGCGATTGCAAGACCGATGACGAGCAGGGTGGCGAGGGCCACCGCAATGAAGTGATCCGGGTCGAGGTCGAGGACCAGTCGGGTGATCGCCCAGAGTGCGAACACCGGGAGGACCCACAGCCTGACCGCGCTCAGCGGGCGCCGCAACGGTGAGTCGCGCTGGCGAAGTCGTTCGTCGAGCTCGCTCGTCGCGATGACGAGGAGCGGCACGAGGAAGACCAACAGCATGGTGGAGATCCAGCCTTCGGTCACGATGCGTCCTTCGCTGTCTCTGGTCGCCGTTCGACGACGTAGGCCTGCTCGTCGCCGACATCGAAGGCGCGGCACTCGACGTCATCGGGCAGCATCCGCTGCGTCTCCGCCGACACGACCGCCTGTCCGGTCGCGGCGACGCGAGCCAGGACGTGCGCTCCGGACACCGTGTCGCCCCAGACGTCGTAGACGAGCTGTGCGCCGCCGGACATGCCGACGGTGACGGGGCCGGTCTGCACGCCGACGGTCACGTCGAATGTCTCGTTGACCGATCGCACCGCCTGGCGGACATCCATCGCGAACGCTGTCGCCCGAGGAGCGTGGTCGATGTAGGGCTCGTCGTGGCCACACGCCGCGAAGTAGGCATCCCCGACCATCTTGATTCGATCGAGTCCGTGCTCCTCGGCGAGCGCGTCGAGTTCCTCGGTCACGCGATCGACGAGCATTCGACTGTCGACGCGACCCGAATGCACGAGCTCGCCGAGGCCGAGCACGGTCACCACCGCCACCGTGGCCCGCGGGACCACGTCGAGGTGGTCGAGTTCACCGGCGAGTGCGCGATCGGCGATCGCCGGCGGCAGCATCGACCGCATCACCTCGAGCCGCTCCTGGTGCGCGCGGTCGAGTTGGCGGCGATTGCGCTGCAACGTCTCGGACATCTCGACGAACCGGGCTGCGAGGTCGTGGAGTTCGATCGGGCTGTGGTCGGGGATGTCGAGTGGTTCGTCGGCCTGGTCGGGGTTGCCCAACCGCTCGGCGATCCTGCGCACGGGCCGCATGATCGACCCGGCCCAGGCGACGGCGAAGAACGCGACGAAGATGATGAAGACGGTCGCCCCGACGACCAGGATGTTGCCGAAGGCGTCGAGGGCACTCTCGGCCACGACCCGGTCCATCTCGGCCACGACCATCCAGTCGACACCCTCGAAGTCGACGGGCACGGTGGTGCCCACGGTCTCGATGCCGACCAACGAGCGGCGCTCCTCGACCCCACCGCCATTGGACCCTGCGGCGACCGTCGACTCGGGCGCCGACATGGTGAGCACCGTCGTGCCCGCCGCGACGATCTCGGCACGGTCGTCTGCGGACAGCCGTCCGCTCTCCTCCGCGAGGTCCAGGAATGCGTTCGGGTCGGTCAGGTAGCCGCGCGGGTCGGTCCGCGTCGTGCCGTCGCGACCGATCAGGTAGACATCGCCGGACTCGGGAACGCCGAGCAGATCCCACTGTTGATCGGCCGTCACGACGTCGGTCAGGACCTCACCGTCGTACATCACCGTGACGACCCCGAGCAGGACGTCCTCCGAATCGAACACCGGCGACGCGAACACGAACACCGGCGTGTCCGGCTGGGCCCCGTACCAACTCACATCGCTGATCGCGACGCCGTCCTCGGGGCTGTCGAGGACACGATCGACGGTGTTGGCGAGCACGGATCCGCTGAACGGGCCCGCACGCAGGCTCGTGCCGAGCTCGGGGCCCTTCTCCTCGGAATAGACGACCCGCGTCTCGGTGTCGACCAGCGTGATGTCGAGAATGCCCGAGGTGCCCACGAGTCGGCGGAAGTCCGACTGGAATTCGCTGTTGACCTCGCTCCACTGGCTGCCGTCCAACGCGTCGTCGACGACCGACCGATCGCCATCGACGCCCGCCGCGTCGTTGTAGCTCGCCTGGAGGTACACCGCTGCGGGGTTCTGGCGCACGGATTCGGCGAACACGTCGAGCGATCCACCGATCTCGGTGTCGCCCGCGACCTGGTACGCCGTGACGAGGTCCTTCACTCCGGCGTCGACGTCGTACTCGTTCAGGAAGGGCCCGGTCGCCAGCTCGTCGTAGGCGGCCGTGAACTCCTCGAGCGCGCGAGCGACCCCGCTGCTGCTCGACAGCGACTCCGACAGCGCGTCGGCCGACTGCAGTCCTGAAGCGACCTCGAACGACGCCGCGTTCGACAGCGACGTCAGTCGCTCCTCGTAGAGCTGTCGTCCGAGATCGATGCCCGACGTGAGCCCGACGATGGTCGACACGGCGATCGCTGCGAACGTGACGAGCACCAGCGCCGCGGCGAGGCGCGTGGCCATCGAGACCCTCGTTGCCCGAAGGCGGCGGCGCACCCCCGCACGCGTCGACTCAGCCACCTTCACGAGCGGTGACACTACCGCTGCACACCCCGCTGGCACCGTGACCAACCGTGCCGCACCGACTACTCGAACAGATTCGGCGACGTCGAGCCGCTCGACTGCCGGGGTACCGGAAGGCCGAGATGCTCGTACGCGGCCGCCAGCGCCACCCGACCGCGCGGGGTCCGAGCGATCATCCCCTGGGTGATCAGGAACGGTTCGTAGACGTCCTCGACGGTCTCTGGCTGCTCGCCGACGCTGATCGCGACCGTCGAGAGCCCGACGGGTCCGCCGTTGAACTGTTTGCACATCGCGCTCAGGATGGCCCGGTCGACCTTGTCGAGCCCACGATCGTCGACGCCGAACAGCGCCAAACCCTCCCGAGCGACCTCGGCGTCGATGTCGCCATCGGCGCGAACCTCGGCGAAGTCGCGCACACGACGCAGCAGTCGGTTGGCGATGCGCGGTGTTCCACGCGAGCGCCGGGCGATCTCCCACGCACCATCGCGATCGAGGCGGACGTCGAGAATGCCCGCGGCGCGTTCGACGATCGCGCGGAGTTCCTCGTCGTCGTAGTAGTCGAGTCGGGCGACGAGACCGAACCGGTCACGCAGGGGGCCGGTGATCATGCCCGTGCGCGTGGTGGCCCCGACGAGGGTGAACGGCGGCATCGTCAGCCGGATGCTCGACGCTGCTGGTCCCTTGCCGACCACGATGTCGAGCTGGAAGTCCTCCATCGCCGGGTACAGGATCTCCTCGACCGCTCGCGAGAGACGGTGGATCTCGTCGATGAACAACACGTCACCGTCTTCGAGCTTCGTCAGGATCGCCGCGAGGTCACCGGCCCGTTCGAGCGCGGGCCCCGACGTGACGTGCAGGTGCACGCCCATCTCCGTGGCGACGATGCCCGCCAGTGTGGTCTTGCCCAGGCCGGGCGGCCCGGCGAACAGCAGGTGATCGACCGACTGCCCGCGCAGGCGAGCGGCCTCGAGCACGATCCGCAGATGCTCTTTGAGTTCACGTTGCCCGACGAACTCGTCGAGCGCCCGTGGTCGCAGCCCGGCTTCGAGTTCGACCTCGGCGGCCACGACGTCGTCGTCGGCCCCACCGATGCCCGGGTCGAGGAACTCGTCACGCACGACGAGCACCCAACGACTTCAGCGCGTCGCGCAGCAGGGACGAGGAATCGGCACCCGTGGGCAGTTCGCGCAGGACGTCACGGATCTCGTCGGTGCCGTACCCGAGGCTGGCCAGCGCGTCGCGTACGTCGGCCACCGCCGACACCGTGCCGCTGCTGCCGCTGTCGAGCGTGGGGACCGACAACCGGTCGCGCAGCTCGACGATCAACCGTTCCGCGGTCTTCTTGCCGATGCCGGGCACCAGCGTGAGCGCGGCGACGTCGTTGTTCGACACGACGTCGAACAGCGCCGACGGCGGATGGGTGGCCAGGATCGCCACAGCGAGAGCGGGACCGATGCCGTGCGTCGCGATGAGGACCTGGAACGTGGCCCGATCGTCACGGTTGCTGAACCCGTAGAGCGTCTGGGCGTCTTCACGGATGTGATGGTGGACGTAGAGGAAGACCGGGGTACCCGGTTCGAGCTCCGCGAGCACCCGTGTCGACACGGTGACGAGGTACCCCACCCCGCCCACCTCGATGAGCACCGTGCCGTCGGTGTTGCGTTCGAGGACCGAGCCACGCAGTGAGCCGATCATGCGGACTCCGCCTCCAGCGTGGCAGCGGCCGCTGTCCGGCGACCCATCGGCGCCATCGCGAGGTGGCACAGCGCGACCGCCGCCGCGTCGGCGGCATCGGCAGGCTGCGGAATCGTCGACAGCTTGAGCCGTGCCTGGACCATCTTCTGGACTTGCGCCTTGTCGGCCCCACCCCACCCGGCGACGGCGTCCTTCACCTGATTCGGGGTGTACTGCAGCACCTCGCACCCCGCGATCGCCCCCTCGGCGAGGGCGAGACCGCTCGCCTGGCCCACGCTCATGGCCGTGCGGACGTTGACCTGGAAGAAGACCTGTTCGACGGCGACGACGTCGGGAGCGAACTCGGCGATCAGATCGGTGAACTCGAGACGAAGCGTGGCGAGGCGTTGTGGGAGCGGATCCGCTGGTGGTGTCGTGATCACGCCCATCGACACTGCGACGGCCTTGGTCGCACCGCGACCGTCGACGATCGCATAGCCGCAACGGGTGAGGCCGGGGTCGATGCCCAGGACACGACACACCGAAGTTGTACGGGCGGGCGCTGCATTTGCGAACACAGGTTCGAACACTAGCCCCCGGACCGCATCAACTGGTGATCTTCTCCAGTTCACCGATCAGTTCCTTCACCGGCCGGAATGTGAGCCCGGCGATCGCCCGGTGGGCGTATCGCACCACGCCCTCACCGTCGAGAATGAAGATGCTGCGCCTCGGGAACCCGATCGGTCCGAGGGTGCCGTAGAGGCCGGCAACGGTCTTGTCCGTGTCGGCCAGCAGCGGAAAGTGGAACCCGTGCTTGCTCGCGAACGCATCGTGACTCGCGATGTCCTGCGCCGAGATCCCGAGCACCTGGGCGTTCATCTCGCTGAACTGTTCGAGATCGTCGTTGTAGCTGTTGAGCTGCTTGGTGCAGACCGGCGTGTCGTCACCGGGATAGAACACCAACACGACCCGCTGGCCTCGATAGTCCGACAACGAGTACTCGCGGTCGCCCGTGCCGGCCAGCGTGAACTCCGGTGCCGTGTCACCGACGCCAAGACTCACGATGCCGCCAGTTCCATCAGTTCGTCGC
>JBAWHL010000500.1:0-2587 GCA_049593815.1 Ilumatobacteraceae bacterium
GACACACTCATCGACGAGATCGCCGACGGGATCTACCGCTTGTCGACCTTCGTTGCCGATGTCGGCCCCACCGGCTTCACCTTCAACCAATTCCTCATCGCCGACGACGAGCCTCTGCTGTTCCACACAGGCCAACGCATGCTGTTCGATTCGGTCAGCGAAGCAGCCGCCGCCATCGTGCCGATCGAAACACTCCGCTGGATCACCTTCGGCCACGTCGAGGCCGATGAATGCGGTTCCATGAACCAGTTCCTGGCCGCTGCACCGCGCGCGGAGGTCGCTCACGGCGCACTTGGTTGCATGGTGTCGCTCAACGACCTCGCCGACCGCCCGCCCCTGCCGCTGGCGAACGGCCAGGTCCTCGAGCTCGGAACGCATCGAGTGCGGCACATCGACACACCCCACGTACCGCACGGCTGGGAAGCCCGAGTGCTGTTCGAGGAGACAACCAGAACACTCCTGTGCGGTGACCTCTTCACCCAACTCGGGCAAGGGCCCGCGCTCACCTCGAACGACGTGCTCGCCGCCGCAGCGCAGGCCGAGGACGTCTTCGGTGCGAGTTGTCTCACCCCCACCACCGCGCCCACGATCCGCACCCTCGCCGACCTCGACCCGAACACGCTCGCCGTCATGCACGGCTCCAGCGTGACCGGCGACTGCTCGGGCGCGCTCCGAGGATTGGCCGACGACTACGAACGCCGAATTCTCAACACAACCGCAGCCTGAGGCTCGACGCACAAACCCGGACGAGGCTTGGTTCGACCAGTGGTGAGGGCGACCGATGTCGCCGCCAGGACCTGGCGTCCATCGATGGTTCCCTTGACAACAATCGCGAATCCAGCGCACAATTCTGACTATGTCAGGAAAACCGAACAACGACAGGCGTACCGCACGCCGTCAGGAAACTCAGGCTGAGATCGTCGAGGCCGCCTGGGAGACGGTCCGAGAGCACGGTCTCGCCGGGTTGTCGATGCGCGATCTGGGGGAGCGTGTCGGCATGCGAGCCCAGTCGATCTACTCGTACTTCGCCTCCAAGCACGACATCTACGACGCCATGTTCCTCCAGGGGTACCAGGCATTCGCCGAATCGCTGGAAGAGAACGCGACGAAGGAAAAGCTCGCAACGGACCCCATCGGAGCCGTCAGGCAGTCTGTTCACGCGTTCGTCGACTTCTGCACCACCGACCCGGTCCGCTACCAGCTGCTGTTCCAGCGCACCATCCCCGGGTTCACGCCCTCGCCCGAGAGCTACGCAGTCGCGGTGCGGGCCTACGAAGCGATCAGGGAGCGACTGGCGGCCATCGGCGTTCGCGACCAGCACACGCTCGACTTGTGGTCGGCGATGATGACCGGCCTCACCGACCAGCAGATCTCCAACGATCCCGGTGGCGAACGGTGGACGCAACTCATCGACCGCGCAATCGAGATGTTGCTCACCGACGCCCAAGTCCACACCGACACCGAAAGCGAGAAGGCGTGAACACCATGACGATCACCGACGTCACCGACATCCCATCAATCGAGCACCGAGAGGCGATGCACCTCCAAGCGGCCGAGCTCGAACGTGCGCTGGCGCTCCTGAAATCCCTCGGTTCGGACCAGTGGTCCACCCAGACGAATTGTCCCGACTGGGATGTCCGTCGCATGTGGCTTCACGTGCTCGGCGCCTGCGAGGCCGGCGCGTCGGTGCGCGAGAACATGCATCAGATGCGTCTCGGGCGCAAGCGTCGCAAGGAGCTGGGGGTGTCACTCGAAGCCGGGCTGTCCGGTGTTCAGGTCGCCGAGCGCGACGACCTCTCGCCCGACGAACTCGTCGAACGACTCGAACGCATCGCGCCGAAGACCGTGAAAGGCCGCTCCCGCACGCCACGCCCGATGCGGGCGATGAAGATCGGCATCGACGCCCCGGTCGTCGAGAAATGGTCGCTCGGCTACCTGATCGACATCATCTACCTCCGCGACGCATGGATGCACCGCATCGACACTGTGCGAGCCACGGGCAGCGACCTCGTACTCAGTTCGGAACACGACGGCCGCATCGTTGCAGACGTCGTCGCCGAATGGGCACGCCGTCACGGCCGACCGTTCGCGCTCGAGCTGACCGGTGTCGCCGGCGGCGCGTTCGTGGCCGGTGGCGGTGGGGAATCGATCGTGATCGATGCAATCGAGTTCTGTTCCCTCCTGTCGGGTCGGGGCGAAGCAACCGGTCTCCTCACCACCATGGTTCCCTTCTGACCAACCAGCCCGCAGACATCAACACGCCGCGAGCCGCCACCAGGAACACGACCACGACCGAGATCGCGGACAACACTCCCGCTTCTCGACGTTCTGCCCGACGAGCGTGCTGAGGACGTAGGCGGCCAGACCGGCGACGAACATGCACAGGCGGCCATCCGGAGTGTTCGTGGCGATCCCATGTGTCGAGGACACGTTGACAACTCGGAACCGTCAAGACTTCCTTGCCGCGTGACTCCGGCCGCGGCCGCGCTGCTGGGGCAGCCGGCGCGGCGGCTCAGTGGGCGAGCATGCTGCGAAGCATCCAGGCGACCTTCTCGTGGACCTGGAGTCGCTGTGTCAGCAGATCGGC
>JBAWHL010000501.1:0-2053 GCA_049593815.1 Ilumatobacteraceae bacterium
GCATGCCGATTGCGAAGTCACCGTGTACGAACCCGATCGCGAGTTCGCCTACGCCGTTCCCCCCAAGTTCCACGCGGCGACCACCTGGACCTACACGATCACACCCGACGAGAACGGCGACGGCTGCACGGTGACGGAGTCCTTCCACGCACCGATGCTCGCCATGCCCGACGTCTATCCCGGCAAGATCGAGGGCCGACGCGACAACCTCGAGCAGGCCTGCGAGACGACCATGGCGAACCTGCGCGAGGCCTTCGCGAACTGACCCGACCGACCAAGCGCCTCTGACTCACCGAGCTCCGGCGGGTCAGTCGGCGATCGGGAAGGTGAGGGTGAACGCCGCGCCTGCACCCGGCGCGGTGTCGAGCCGCACCGTGCCACCGTGGGCGTCGACGATCGCGGCGACGATCGCCAAACCCAGTCCGGAACTGTCGGTTCCCGACTGTCGGGCGGCGTCAGCCCGATAGAAGCGGTCGAAGGCCTGCGCCGCGACATCGGCGTCCATGCCTGGGCCGTCGTCGCGGACGACCACGACCGCGGCGTCTGCCACACGATCCACCGAGAGCGCGATCGTCGAACCCGACGCATGCAGCCGGGCGTTCCACACCAGATTGGACATCACTTGCCGCAGTGCGTCGGCATCGCCGAGCACGACGACGTCATCCATGACGGCCGAGACCTCGATCCGTTGTGCCGGGTCGGTGGCCAGCGCGTCGTCGACGACGTCGCGCACGAGCGGCACCAGGTCGAGCGGCCTCGACTCGATGCCGCGACCCTGGTCGAGTCGGGCGAGCGTGAGGAGTTCATCGACGAGACGGCCCATCCGTGACGCCTCGCTGTTGATACGACGCATCTGCTTGTCGACGTCGTCACCCGCCACAGCGGCGCCGGACAGATAGAGCTCGGAATAGCCGCGGATGGTGGTCAATGGTGTTCGCAGCTCGTGCGACGCATCGGCGGCGAACTGCTTGAGACGCGCCTCGACCGCGGTCTTGTCGTCGAAGGACTCCTGCAGCCGATCGAGCATCGTGTTGAGGGACTCCGCCAGCGTTGCGATCTCGGGGTTCGACGTCGACGCCGTCGCTCGCCGATCCATGTCGCCAGCCGCGATCGCCTCGGCAGTGTCGACCATGTCGTCGTAGGGCCGAAGGCTGGCGCGCAGGATCAGCCAGAAGACGACACCGAGCACCGTCACCACACCAAGCAGCGTCAGGAGCAGCGACTTGGACAACGCCACCAGCGCGTCACGGATGTTGTCGAGCGGATGACTGATCGCGAGAAAGCGCCCGTCGTCGAGCTGCCCGACCGCCACCCGGTACCTGGGGCCTCCGTCGGTGCCATCGGTCGTGAACATGTCGCCGTTGTGGGCGATGATCCGGCTGGCGGGCAGATCCGGCGGCGGAAACGGATCCAGCGCGGGCCCGGCCGGCACGGCGTAGTCGACGGTGCCGTCGGGCCGAACGATGGTCGTGGCATTCTCGTTCACCGCGACCGTGAAGTCACCGAGCTCGTCGATGCGGTCGAACTGTTCGAAGACCTGCAGGTCGATGTCGAGATCGACGGCGAGATCGTCGTCGACGGCGTGGATCAGCTGATCCTGGACGACCATCACGGTCACGACTGCACCCACCACGAAGATCGCGACGAGGGCACCGAAGACGATCGCGAGGACGCGGCGACGGGTCACCCGTCAACTCCGAGTGTCGACACGCAGGGTGTAACCGATGCCACGCACGGTCTGGATCAGCTTGGGCTCGACGTGATCGACCTTGCGTCGGAGATAGCTGATGTAGGTCTCCACGGAACTGGCGTCGCCACCGAAGTCGTACTGCCACACGTGGTCGAGGATCTGCGCCTTCGACACGACCCGTTCGGCGTTCATCAGGAGGTACCGCAGGAGCTTGAACTCCGTCGGCGAGAGATCGACGATCACCCCGGCGCGAGTGACTCGATGAGCGTCTTCGTCCATCTCGAGATCCTCGTACCTGTGCACTCGCGACTCGACCGTGGCCCCACCGCTGCGCCGCAACACGGCACCGATCCTGGCAACGAC
>JBAWHL010000502.1:0-26876 GCA_049593815.1 Ilumatobacteraceae bacterium
CGGGTCGAAGTCGTCGGCAGCGTCACCGAAGATGCTGGCGTCGCGGTTGACCGAGAGCAGGTCGATGACGACCTTGCTGCCCTTGGGAATGTGCCGACCCGACTTCAGATCGACGTCCTCGAGTGCCCAGCGCATCGCCACGGGTGACGACGGCTGGAGGCGGACGGTCTCGTGGGTGCACCGTTGGACGAACAGTCGATCGGTGCGGACGAGGTCCGCGTCCTCGGGGTGCGCGTCCAACCAGGTGAGGATGTTGTGGGCGACCCGGGTGAACGCGGTCGCGGAGGTGTGGGCGCCCGCCAGCAGGTAGAACGCGACCTCGCGGACGATCACGTCGTGGGGCAGCGGCAACGAGTCCTCGTTGGCGAGCAGGATCGAGAGGACGTCCTTGGGCAGTTCCTCGCCGGCGTCGCGCATCGCCGCGCGGCGTTCCAGTGACGGTGTGACGAACTCCTCGTCGAAGCGATGGAGTTCGCCCGCGATCTCGGCCTCCTTCGCCTCCCGGTCGCCGGTGTAGTGAGCCAGCGTGGCGCCCTCGATGAAGAGCATCAGGTACCGGTAGAGGTGCCGCGTCTCGTCGACGGTGCCGAGTGGCCGGTCGACGCCGGCGGTCAGCGCCGCCAGGTTCATCATCATGCGGTGGCCGAGGTCGACGAGTTCGGCCTTCCCGGCAGCGACGTCGGGGGCCAGCGTCGACTCGATGATCGGCGGGAAGAGCGTGCGCTCGTAGAGGTCGAAGGTCTCGCGTCGGAACAGGCGGTTCTCCAGCCGGCGGCGGTCGCGGTGTTCGGCGGCGTGGAGGTTGACGAGTACGTCGGCCATCACCACCTCGCCTGCGTCGTACAGCGCCTGACGCAGCTGCTTGTGACGGTAGGCCTCCTTGGCCTCGTCGTATCCGGTGATCGTGACGACCGTCGGTTCGTCGCTCATGTCGCTACCCCTTTCGTGATCATGCGTTGGTGACTCCGAGGCCGAGCCCACCGTCGACGGTGAGCACGTTGCCGGTCGCCCACTCGGCGCGGGCCAGGTACTCGACGCCTTCGGCGATTTCGGCCACCGTCCCGAGGCGCCCGAGCGCGTGCGCTGGGGCGAGTCCCTCGAGTCGTTCGCGTGCGGTGGCGTCGTCGAAGAGCCCCGCTCGTTGGTTGAGTTCGGTGAAGACACCTCCGGGGCGCACGCACGACACGCGCACGCCTGCGGGCCCGAGTTCGGCGGCGAGCACCGCGGTGAGTGTCTCGACCGCCCCCTTGGTGGCTGCATAGGGAGCGGCGCCGGGGAAGGCCCGCTGCGAATGCACGGAACCGATGAAGATGACCGCTCCCTGCGCGGCGATCAGGTCGTCGAGCGCTGCCTGGGTGAGCATCATGCCGCCGACCACGTTGGAGTGGAACACGTCGAGGAGTTGCTGCTCGTCGAGTTCGGCGAGTGGCCCGCGGTACATGTTGCCGGCGTTGTTGACGACGACATCGAGTCGCCCTCCGCCGTGTTCGCGCGCCGCGGACACCATGGCGGCACGGCCCTCGGCGTCGGTGACGTCACCGACGACGGGGCGGCACGCTGGTCCGACCGATTCGGCGACGGCGGTGACCTTGTCGGCGCGTCGGCCGGAGATCGTGACGAGCGCTCCCGCCGCGCAGAAGTGGCGGGCGATGCCTTCGCCGATGCCGGATCCACCGCCGGTCACGAGGACCGACATGTTCTCGATGTCTCTCACGCTGTTGTCCCTCCGCTGACCCAGTCGACCGCCTGTCCGATCAGACGGGCGTGGTCGGGCGCCGTGATCGACGCGACGTCGTGGCCGAATCCGTCGAACACGACGCGTCCGTCGCCGAAACGATGCGTCCAGACGACGGGCTGGTCCTCATCGTCCGCGTGGCGTCGAGCGACGGCCAACGTCTCGATTCCGGGTGCGAGCGCGAGATCGCCGTAGATCTCGTCGACGAGTTCGATCGTGTCGAGGCCGTCGACGACGGGGTGGTCGGCCACGACCGACGCCGACACCGGACCGGCGGGGGGATGCGACGACACGCCCCACTGCCAAGCGCCACCGACGATGTCGCCCCACTCGGGCCAGTCGTCGAAGCAGATCGGGGTGGTGTGCATGGCGACCAGCCCCCCGCCGTGGCCGACGAACCCTTGGATCGACGAGCGTGTCGACGGAGCGGTGACGTGGGCGTGTGCTCGCCACGGCTCGTACACGTCGTCGAGCATCTGCCACCACAGGCCGTCGATCACGAGAACGTCGACGTCACCGCGGTCGAGCAGGGCTGCGGCGTCGTCGGGGTTGGCGGCGCGCACGGTGCGGTCGCCGCGGGCGCTGAGCAGGTCATCGAGTGCCACCCCGATCCGTTCGAAGTCGTGCGCGTGGGGTGACCCGCCGGTGAGCACGACCACTCGACTCACGTCGGCGGACCCACGGAGTCGACAGCGGCTGGACGCGGCAGGTGGGCAATGACCGACCCGGTGACACCGCCGTCGACCACGAGGTTCTGACCGTGGATGTAGCTGGCCTGGTCCGAGGCGAGGAAGAGCACGGCGTCGGCGATGTCGCTGGCCAGGCCGAGCCGGCCGAGTGGCACCTTCGACTCACGAGCGGCGCGCACGTCCGGGTCGGCGTAGATCGGCTCGGACATCCCGGCGTCGATCAGCCCAGGAGCCACCGCGTTCACCCGGATGCCGGAGGGCCCCCACTCGAGCGCCATCTGCGACGTGAGCAGCACGATCGCCGCCTTCGACGGACCGTACGCACCGGCATTCGGCCCGGCGGCGACACCGTTCATGGACGTGACGTTGACGACACACCCTGGTTGACCTGCGGCGATCCAGCGACGCGCTGCCGCGCGAGCGACGACGTACGTGCCGACGAGGTTGACATCGACGACCGCACGGAAGTCGGCCACGTCGAGGTCGACCAGCGGGCCGAATCGCACGATGCCGGCGTTGTTCACCACGACATCGGGGGTGCCGAACCGGTCGAGCACGTCACCGATCGCGTCTTCGTCGGCAACCGACGCCGAGAACGACTCGATCGGACCGGCGGCACTCGTGGTGCCGTTGCTCGATTCGGTGTCGGTGACGTCGATGGTGCCCACGCGATAGCCGGACGCGGCCGCCGCACGGGCGATCGCCGCGCCCAGCCCACGCGCTCCGCCGGTCACGAGCATCGATCGTTGCACCCCCATGGCGCCATCGTAGTCGTGATGGCACTAACGACGTCCACTCGCTACAGTCCGACCCAGGGGGAACCACCATGATCACGCTCACCAGATACGGCGACGCACGCGACGCATTCCGCAGCCGCGACCTGCGTCAAGCGCTCTACGACGCCGGGGAACGTCTGATGCACGGCGTCATCGTGAACCTGCACGGTGACGAGCACATCGCCCGTCGGCGCCTGGAGAATCGGCTGTTCCGCCGTGACACGTTCGCCTGGTACGAGCGAGATCACATCCCCCAGATCATCGACCGGGTGCTCGCCGCGCCGATCGCGGCCGGCAGCGGCGACCTCCTCCCGCTCGCTCGTCGGACGATGATGACGCTGTCTGCCGACGTCGCCGGCGTCGACCTCGTGCGCATCGACGAGACCGAGGAGACCGACGGCGAGCACATCGCCGAACGCTTCGACCGGTTCGACGACCTGATGGGCCGCCTCGCCCGGGCATCGACGGTTGCACACGCCGTCGGCGACCATGCGGCCATCATCGCCCAGGGCGACGAGGCGCTCGCCACGTTCGACGAGGAGTTCCTCGCCCCGGCGATCGAGCGTCGACGGGACCTGATCGACCGGTTCGGGGCCGGGTCGTTCGACGAGGACGAGCTCCCCCGTGACGTCCTCACCACGCTGCTGCGCAACCAGGACCGGCTCGACCTGCCCGATGCCACACTGCTGCGCGAGATCGCCTACTTCCCGTGGGTCGGCTCCCACTCGACCTCCGCGCAGCTGGTGCACGCCGTGCACCACATGTTCGAGTGGATCGAGGAGCACCCCGAGAGCCGCCCCGCACTGCAGGAGGACGCGACGCTCCGACAGCGGTTCGTCCACGAGTCGATGCGCCTGCACCCGGCGAGTCCGATCGCACTTCGTCATGCGCTCGCCGACCTCTCGCTCAAGTCCGGACTCGCCATCCCGGCGGGGTCCGACGTCACGATCTCGGTGCACGACGCCAACCGCGACGTCGAGGTGTTCCCCGGCGACCCCGATCGCTTCGACCCGTACCGGACGCTGTCCGACGGCGTCGCCCCGTGGGGTCTGAGCTTCGGACACGGCACCCATGCCTGCCTCGGTCAGGAGCTGGCGAGCGGGATGGAGCCCGACGACGCACTCGACCACCACCTGCTCGGCTCGGTGGCGTTGATGTCCGGGGCCATGCTGCGCGCCGGGGCACGCCCGGACCCCGACGATCCGGCGGTGCTCGACACGGCGACGACACGTGTGATGTGGGGCAGATATCCCGTCCGTTTCGGATCGTCGGCATGACCTCGATCGTCAGCCCGGCGATCGGCCAGGGCGCTAGCGTCGCCCGGGTGTCGACCGACCATGCCCTGCAACTGTTGAAGGACGCCGGGCTCTCCGGATACGAGGCCAAGGCCTATCTGGCGTTGCTGGCGGCCGGGAGTCCGATGAACGGCTACGAGGTCGCCAAGGCGTCGGGCGTTCCCCGCAGCACCGTGTACGAGACGCTCGGCAAGCTCGTTGCCCGCGGCACCGCGTTCGAGGTGAGCGACGACAGCGGATCGGTGTCGTACGCACCGTTGCCCTCCGACGCGCTCATCGGGCGTCTGCGGAGGTCGACGCACGAGACGATCGTCGGGCTCGAGACCGTGTTGCCGTCGATCGGCGCAGCACTCGCAGCTCGCGTGGTCCAACACGTGACCGGCCGTTCCGACGTGATCTCGCGCGCCGTCGACGTCATCGAGAGCGCCCGACGCACCCTGTGGCTGTCGATCTGGCCGCACGAGAGCGACGAGTTCGTCGGTGCCGTGCACGGGGCCGTCGAACGCGGGGTCGACGTGTTCACGATCGCCTACGGCAACGTCGGCGACTTCCCGGGCCGGGTCTACGGGCACTCCTACAGCGCCCCGGACATCGTCGAGGAGCGCCTCCAGTGCCGGTTGTCGATCGTGGTCGCCGACCACGAGCAGGCGCTCATCGGTGGGGTCACGACCGACGCCGTCTGGGGCATGTGGAGCGACGACCGGGCCGTCGCGTTGCTCGCCGCCGAACACGTCCGCCACGACATCGCCCTCCAGCTCACCGCCGAGCGACTCGAAGCTGCGGGCCTCCACGACTTCTGGACGCACAACGAAGACCTCGAAGCGCTCCGCGATGCGTCGGCCGCGGCGATGGTCGCGAACGTCCCCGAGATCCGGTGACGACGACACCATCGGTCGAGGCCACCCGATCGGCCATCGCCGACCTGCTGCGTGCGATCGAGTCACGCGACCTGCGAATGATCGCGCAGTCGTTGTCACCCGACGCGTGTTGGCAGAACGTGCCGCACGCGGCGACCGAAGGACGGGCGGCGGTGGTGTCGATGCTCGGGGCCATCGTCACCTGGTCCGACGAGGTGCGGTGGGAGATCGTCTCCGATGCGTACGAACCCGGCGTCGGCCGACTCGAACGTGTCGATCGCTTCCTCATCGACGGCAGCTGGTACGACGTCGCCTGCAACGGGATCGTCGTCGTCGACGCCACTGGGGTCGTGTCCGAGGTGCGCGACGACGTCGACCTCGGCGAATGGAGGGCACGCGTGACCCCAGCGCTGGACGCGATGCGGTCACGGCCGGCGCTGGACGTCGTGCGCCGTCACCTCGACGGTGTCGGGCTGGGGGACACCGCGTCGATGGCGGCCGATTACGCGCCCGATGCCGTACTGCGACGAGGTGCCGACGTCCACGAGGGTTGGGATGCGATCGCCGACTACTTCGACACGGTGCACGACCGGTTGGCCGGGCGAACGGTCGAGTTCTTGGGCTCGACCGCAACGGCCGCCGACGACGTGGTCGTTCGCTGGCAGATCACGGGCGACGGCACGGTGACGTCGGGCCGCGACACGTTCACCGTGCGAGCGGGACGCATCGAGCGCCAGACGGTCGAGCTCGACGCCGGCGACTTCTGACCGACGGCCCCAAAACCCAGCGAGCGATGAGCGAATGCACCACCGGCGGTGCGCTCGCTCATCGGTGCGGGGTGTCGACGTCTACTCGCCGGTCGGGGCGGGGTGGTCGATGGCCCAGCGCACCGAGCGGACGATCATCTCGTAGCCGGTGCACCGGCACAGGTTGCCTTCGAGCCCCTCGCGGATCTCGCGGTCGGTGATGTCGCCGCCGGACTCCTCGATCAGACCGGTCGCGGCCATCAACATTCCGGGGGTGCAGTACCCGCACTGGAGCCCATGGCACTGACGGAACCCCTCCTGGACGGCGGAGAACCCGTCGAAGGGACCGGTCAGGCCCTCCACGGTCGTGATGGCGGATCCGTCGGCCTGCACCGCCAGGATCGTGCAGCTCTTGACCGACTCACCGTCGACCAACACCGTGCACGCACCACAGTTCGACGTGTCACAGCCGACGTGGGTGCCCGTCAGCCGCAGATTCTCACGCAGGTGATGCACGAGCAGCGTGCGCACGTCGACGCTTCGGGTGCTCGCCCGTCCGTTGACCGTGACCGACACCGACACTTCTCGAGACGGCTGCTTGCTCATGACGTGGCTCCGTTCATCAGACCCCACACCTTCTGCGGGGTGGCCGGCATGTCGATGTGCTCGACGCCGAACTCCGACAGCGCATCGACGACGGCATTGATCACCGCGGCGGGAGCACCGACCGCTCCCGACTCACCGATTCCCTTGGCGCCGAGCGGGTTGTTCGGACACGGCGTGTCGATGCGGCCGGCGACGAAGTCGGGCAGATCGGCAGAGGACGGGACGAGGTAGTCCATCAGGTTGGCGGTGATCGGCTGGCCGCTGTCCGGTTCGTAGACGACCTGCTCGAACAGCGCCTGGGCGATGCCTTGGGCAACGCCACCGTGGACCTGGCCCTCCGCGAGCAACGGGTTGATGACCGTGCCGCAGTCGTCGACGATGACCATGTCGCGGATCGAGACCGCGCCGGTGTCACGGTCGATCTCCACGACACAGCCGTAGGCGCCCGACGGGTAGGAGAAGTTCGGGGACTCCTGGAACAGCCGCTCCTCGAGGCTGCCGGCCTGCAGTTCGGGCGGAATCGCCAGCGGTTGGAACGACGCCCACGCGACCTCTGACCAGCCCACCTTCTTGCCGGGGGAACCGCGGACGTTGAACGCGTCGTCGACGACCTCGAGGTCGTGTTCGCTCGCCTCGAGGAGGTGTGCGGCAATCTTCTTCGCCCGGTCGAGCACCCTGGCCGACGCGACCTTGACCGCCGAACCTCCGGTGGGGACGCCGCGCGACCCCATGGTCCCGATTCCCTGGAGCACGGTCGCCGTGTCGCCGGTGCGGACCTCGATGCGATCGAACGAGATCCCGAGTTCGTCCGAGGCGATCTGGGCGAACACCGTCTCGTGCCCCTGACCGTGCGGCGACGATCCGGCGAAGATGATGGCGGAACCGTCGGGCTGCACCCGGACCTGCGCGGACTCCCACGAGGCGAGGTGCCCGAATCCCTCGAGCGATCCGTTGGGCCCGAAGCCCGCGATCTCCAGCCACGTGGAGAGCCCGACGCCGAGCAGCGGCCGGGACGGGTCGTTTCGCCGTTCGGCCTGCTCGGCTCGAACGGCGTCGTAGTTCATCAATCGTTGGCACTCGTCGAGCGCCGCGGGGAAATCGGCCGAGTCGTAGACGACCGCTTCGTTGTGCGTCTCGTACGGGAAGGCCGACGGCGGGATGAAGTTCGTCCGCCGGATCTCGGCCGGGTCGCGGCCGGTTCGGCGGGCGACGAGGTCGACGATGCGCTCGATCGAGTACGCCGCTTCGGGGCGGCCAGCGCCGCGATAGGCAGCGATCGGTGTCGTGTTGGTGGTGACCGTCCGGAACGACGTCTGGACGTCGCGTATGCGATAGGCGCCCGCAGCCATCCACGTCGTGAGCACGGCGAGGCCGAGACCGGTGGGGTCCGGGTACGCCCCGAGGTTCTGGCTGACGACCACGCGGAGCGCCTTGATCCTGCCGTCGTTGTCGAACCCGACGTCGAGGTCGTGCTCCTGGTCGCGGCCCGGTGACATCTGCACCATCGCCTCGGACCGCGTCTGTGCGAACTTCACGGGCCGCCGCAGCCACTTCGACAACAGCGGTGCCGCAAAGAACTCCGGGTACCAGACGATCTTCGAGCCGAACCCGCCGCCGACGTCGGGAGCGATGACCCGGCAGCGCGACTGTGGCAGGTCGAGAAACGTCGCCAGGTTGTTGCGCAGATGGTGAGGTGCCTGGAAGGTCACCCACGTCGTGAGGCCGGACGGCGTCCAGTCGGCGACGCAGGCAATCGGTTCGATCGGCACCGCCGCGCAACGTTGGTTGACCACGTGCAGGCTCGCCCGTTGATCGCAGCGATCGAGCTCCCGCTCGAGGTCGTCGAGCATCGGCACCACCGTGACGATGTTCGAACCGTGAGCCGCGTGCAACGGCTGGGCGTTCGGCCCGGTCGCCGACGCGATCGTCGTCATCACCTCGAGTGGCTCGTAGTCGATCACCACGGCCTGCACACCGTCGGCAGCCACGTAGCGATCCTCGGCCACGACGATGGCGACCGGTTCGCCCACGAAGCGCACCACGTTGCGTGCCAGCAGCGGACGCTCCAGGTCGGGCATCCCGCCGGGAAGATCCGGGTAGTCGACGAAGTCCTCCGCCGTGTACACCGCGACGACACCGTCGACCGCGAGCGCCTCTCGGATGTCGATCGACGCGATCTGCGCGTGAGCTTCGGCGGACGTCACGAACGACGCGAAGAGACACCCGGTCGGCACCAGATCGTCGACGAACTCCCCGGTTCCGGTGAGCAGACGCGGGTCTTCCTTGCGCAGGACCTTGGCTCCGACGAGGCTCATGTTGTCATCGCTTCCCTTCGTTCTCGGTCGACTGGACGTTCACGGTCATTCCGGCTTGATGTGGTGACCCTCGGAATCGACGGGGTCGTACCACCACTGTTCTGCGTTCTCCTTGGACTTCTCGCCCGACACCCGGCCCCAGCCCAGCAGGCGACCGAGGAAGTGCTCGGGCCCGCTCTCCTCACGACGCCACCACCGTCGTTCTCCGCCGTGGACCCGCTTGCGGTACGAGGAGAACCCGACGGCCACGATCAGCGCGACCGCGAAGAACAGCGACTCGATCCAGGTCGAACCGACCCCGGCCAGCTGCAGACCCTTCACACCCGACTGCAAGACGACGACCGCGAGCACCGTGCCCCAGACGTTGAACCGCTGCTTGAACTGGGTCGAGCCGAGGAAGGCCGCCGCGAACGCGGGCAGCAGGTACGGCGAACCGGACTGCGCCTGGGTCGACCCGAACTGCGCGGCGAGCAGGACGCCGGCGAGCGCGGAGAACGTCGCCGAGGCGACGAGTGAACCCCACACGTACCGATCGGTCTGCACGCCGGCGAGCCGAGCCGCCTCGCGCGCTCCCCCGGTGGCGAACAGGTAGCGCCCGGTCGCGGTGTGTTCGAACATGAACCACAGCACGAAGGCGAGCACGATCGCCACGAGCACGGTCTTGTTCAACCCGAACGCGAACTCGGTCGCCAGGTTCTTGAACGAGTCCGGGAAGCCGAGGATCGACCGGTTGTCGGAGCGCCAGACCGCGTAGGCGGTGAGCGCGGAACTCATCGCCAACGTGGCGATGAACGAGTCGATCTTGATCTTGACGACGAGGAACCCGTTGATGTTCCCCACGATGAAGCCGACCGCGAGCGCGGCGAGGATCGCCACCGGCACCGACCACCCCGCTTCGACCATGCCCCAGGAGACCGTGACGGCGCTCGCCGAGATCGTTCCTGCGATCGACAGGTCGAAGACCCCCGCCGAGAGCGGCACCAGCAGCCCGATCGCCACGACGACGAGGATTGCGTTCGCGTTGAAGACGCTGCGGTGTGTCAACCACGTGATCCAGGTGTCGGGGATCCACAACATGAACACGAGCCAGATCAGCCCGTACAGGTAGACCACGCCGATGTTGCGCGGGTGGAACGTCTTCCACTTCAGCGGCGATCGACGCTCGTCGAAACGGCTGTCGATCCGCTTGGTTCGCTCGACCTTCTCGTTGACGACGCGATGCCGTCTGGTCACCTTGTTCTTCTTCAGGACCGGGCGGCGCGTGACCTCACCGGACGTTTCATCGATCTCCATGCCGGTCATCGATGCCTCCAACGATCGAATGTGGTGCGAACCAGGTTCATGAATCGACCGCCGACCGCTGCCGACGGCGCGTCGACGGGTGCGGTGTCGGGTTCGACGACGTCGGGCTGGTCCGTCGGATCTGCATCATCGCCGGGGCGGAGCACCTTCACCCGGATCGGTTCGCGCCCGACGCGCATCGACTTGCGGTGCGACGTCGCTCCGAGCGTCTCGGCGACGAGGCGATCCTCGGACAGGGTGTTGCCCCGCAGTTCGACCGCGATCGAGCCGGACCGGAACACGAGGACCCGATCGCAGAGATGCACCAGTTCCTCGGCGTCGGAGGAAGCGACCATCACGGCCATGCCGTCGTCGGCTGCGTCGCGAACATGCTGGTAGATCGATGCCTTGGCACCGACGTCGACACCTTGGGTCGGCTCGTCGAGCAGCAGGACCTTCGGTTCGGTGCGCAACCAGCGAGCGAGCACGGCCTTCTGCTGGTTGCCACCGGAGAACTTCTCCATGCGCCGGTCGAGATTCAGCGGCTGCACGTCGAGTCGTTCGGCCCATTCACCGGCGTCGCGCCGCAGCGCGCGCTGGTGGAGTCGGAACCGACCCTGGAACGGGCCGAGACGCGGCAGCGGGATGTGCTGATGCAGGCGTTCTTGCATGTCGAGGCCAACGGCCTTGCGATCGGCGGGGACGAACGCAACCCCCGCGATGATCGAGTCACGGGGCGTCGCGAACACCTTGTGTTTGTCGACGAGCACCTTGCCGGCGAACCGCGGGGTCGCTCCGAACAGTGCGCCGGCGATCTCTTCGCGGCCGGAGCCCACGAGCCCGGCGATGCCGAGCACCTCGCCTTCGTGGATCTTCAGGGTGACGCCACGCAGCGTGATGCCGAACACGTTGTCGGCTTCCATGACGGGTCGTCCGACCACGTGGTCGGTGTCGGGGTAGAGGTCCGTCATCGAACGGCCGACGATCAGTTCCACCAGGCGTCGTTCGTCGAGATCCACGACCGAGACGCCACCGGCCACGACCTTGCCGTCGCGGAGCACGGTCACGCGGTCGGCCAGTGACAGCACCTCGTCGAGCATGTGGCTGACGAACAGAACGCCCGCACCCTGCTCGGCGACACGGCGAACCTCACGGAACAGCGCATCGACCTCGCCTCGGTTGAGTGACGCCGTGGGTTCGTCGAGGACGAGCAGCCCGGGACGGGACGTGTCCCAGTCCTGCAGGGCGCGCATGATGGCCACCGCCGCACGCTCGGCCGCCGACAGCGTGGCGACCGGTTGGCGGACATCGGGTGCCAGACCGAACGCCAACAGGAGGTCTTGGGCACGGCGGACCTCGCTGCGCCACTTGATCTGGCCGAGACTCCCGGTGTGGTAGCCGTGCCCCAGACCCAGGTTCTCGACCGTCGACAGGGTCGGAACGAGACCGAGATCCTGGTGGACGATGCGGATGCGTTGACGTTCGTCGCGGTCGAGCGCCCAGAGGTCGACGTCCCGGCCGCCGAAGCGGACCTGGGCCCCGTGGTCGGCCTTGACGTACCCGCCGAGCAACTTGATCAGGGTCGACTTCCCCGACCCGTTCTGTCCGACGAGGGCGTGGATCTCTCCGGGCTGGACCTGCAGGGTCGCCGCGTCGAGCGCGACCTGTCCCGGATAGGTCTTGGAGAGTTGCGCGATGTCGAGAACGGGCGAGGGGCCCGGATCGCTCCGGGCCCCCGCTCGTTCGACCAGCTCGGTGTTCACCGGGCTGGTCCGATGCGCCGATCGATCGGCACGGTGTTCGACACGATGAGGGTCAGCCTGCCCACAAGACCGTGAACTGGTCCTGGAATCCATCGACCCCGGGCCAGAGCACGCTCGGGTCCTCGATCGAGCTCGCCTCGAGGATCTGCAACGGCAGACCACCGGCGAGGACGTCGGGATGCCCGTCGATCACTGCCAGTGTCGGGGTGTCGGCGCGCCCCGGGCCTTCGCCGGCGAGGATCCGGGCAGCGGCATCGATCGCACGCCAGCCCATGAGCTCCGAGGCCAGGCCGACTTCGGCGACCTGGTGCTGGCCGTCGACGATGAAACCGAAGTTCATCGGGCCGCCGGCCTGTGAGATGGCGACGGCCTGGCCGCCCAGGCCAGCGCTGTCGATCGCCTCGGGCACACCGAACAGCATGCCGCCGAAGGCGTACACGATCATGTCGAGGTCCGGGTTGGCCTGCAGCTCCGACACGATCGCGCCGGGCAGGTTCGTCCCGAGGTCGGTGACCGCCACCTCCATGACGTCGACGGAACAGTCGGGGCATGCCACCGCGATCTCGTCTTCGAACCCCTGCTGCACGGTCGAGAGGACCGGGAACGTTGGCAGTCCGACGAACAGGATGTTCTGAGTCTCGGTGGTGACGGCCGCGTAGTCGGCCATCAGGGTGCCGTAGAAGTAGTAGTCGTCGTCGGACAACAAGTTGACCGACACGCCGTCACCGGGCTCGTAGGCCTCGGGCATCGACCAGGCGACCACGGGAACGCCCATCTCCTCGAGCGTGCTGAGCTGCGACGCGAACCACTCGCGTGGGTTGCCGCTGGTCAGCACGACGTCGGGCTGCGCGGCGATCGCCGCATCGAACGCCGATGCGACGGTGTCCGGAGTGTCCTGGTGGGACGCGGTCTCGTACTCCCAGCCGGCGGCGTCGGCCGCGGCCTGGATGCCGACGTCGATCTCGGCACAGGCGGACACACCGCACTGCACGTAGAACAGCTTCGTGCCGGGTTCCATGGAGATCGGCGAACTCAGCGGGAGTTCGGCGACCGGTTCCCGGAAGGCGGCGACGCGCTCGGCGGCGAGCGCAGCGCCATCGGTCTCGTCGGTGTCGGGCACCTCGACGCCACCGGTCTCGGTGGTGTCGTCGGGCTGTTCGGCCGTGTCGGTGGTCTCGGTGGTCTCGCTCGGCGTGCTGCCGCTGTCGCTGTCGCCGTCATCGCTGCCGCAGGCCGCGAGGACGAGACCGCACACAGCCACCGCCGCCAACAGGCGACGTTGCCGGGTGTGTCGTCCAGTACTCATGTGCTCCCCCTCAGGATTGTCGACGACAGGTGCCGACGACGCTTGTGTCCACACGGCGCGGACGTGTCCGGCACCGTCCGGTCATAGTAGTCATGCCACTGACTACTACTGCAAGCGGTCAGCCACCGGGGCGTGCAGCGATCGCCGCGATCGCCTCCAGCGCGGACGGATCCTTCAACGAATCGCGGCTCGCGACACGAGCGGGATCGGCACCGAGCAGCAGTCGTTTCACCGGCACCTCGAGCTTCTTGCCGCTCAAGGTCGTCGGGATCGCGTCGACACGATGGATCTCGTCGGGGACGTGCCGTGGCGAGATCTCGGCACGGACGGTGGCACGAACGGCCTGCTCCACCGGGGTCGGGTCGGCGCCGGTGTCGATGACCACGAACAGAACGAGACGGTCGCCGTCCCCTTCCCCGCTGGATTCGAGGTGGACGACCAGGCTGTCGAGCACGCCGGGAACCGATTCGACGACCCGGTAGATCTCCGCCGTTCCGACGCGTACCCCGCCTCGGTTGAGGGTGGCGTCGGAGCGCCCGCTGATGACGCAGCTCCCGCGTTCGGTGATCGTGATCCAGTCGCCGTGGCGCCAGACCCCGGGGAAGTGGTCGAAGTACGCCGCCCGGTAGGCCGCTTCGTCGACGTCACCCCAGAACCCGACCGGCATCGAGGGCATCGGCTCGGTGATCACCAGTTCACCCTGCTCCCCGATGACCGCACCTCCTGCGTCGTCGAAGGACGCGACGGCCGCTCCGAGGTACCGGCACGGGATCTCGCCCTCGTACACGGGTGTCATCGGGCTCCCACCGACGAATGCCGAGCAGACGTCGGTCCCGCCGGAGATCGGCGAGATCATCGCGGATGGGGAGACCGCGTCGTGCACCCATCGAAAGCCCTCCGCACTCAAGGGTGCGCCCGTGGAGCCGACGGCACGCAATGACGACAGGTCGTGGGTGTCGATGGGCCGTAGGCCCGCACGCCTGCAGGCGGTGATGTAGGGAGCACCGACACCGAGCCACGTCAACTGCTCGTCGGCGGCGATCCGCCACAGCGTGTCCGGTCCATCGTGATTCGGGTCGCCGTCGAACACGACGACCCGTGCACCGACGAGGAGGCCCGACACCAGGTAGTTCCACATCATCCAGCCGGTGGTCGTGAACCAGAGGAAGCGGTCCTGTGCGTTCATGTCGCTGTGCAGACCGATCACCTTCAGGTGCTCGAGCAGGATGCCGCCATGGCCGTGCACGATCGCCTTGGGCAACCCGGTCGTGCCGGAGGAGAACAGCACGTAGAGCGGGTGGTCGGCGGGCACCTGCTCGAATTCGAGCGCTTCGGTCGACGGACCGACGGCGTGGAGGTCGTCCCACGTCGAGAGGCCCGGGTCCTCCGACGTCGAGGCGGCGACTGCACGCGTGTCGCCCAGATAGCCGACCACGACGGTGTGACGCAGCGTCGGCAGTCCCGCACGGATCTCGGCGAGTTCCGACGAGCGGTCGACTCGACGGCTCCCGTAGCGGTAGCCATCGACAGCGAGCAGGACCGTCGGTTCGACCTGCGTGAACCGGTCGAGGACGGCGTTGACTCCGAACTCGGGCGCGCACGAGGTCCAGACCGCACCGAGGCTCGCCGTCGCGAGGAACGCCACGATCGTCTCGGGGATGTTCGGCAGGTACGCCGCAACACGATCACCGCGACGCACGCCGAGCCGCCGGAGACCGGCCCGCACGCTGGCGACCTGGCCCTCGAGTGCTCCCCAGGTCAGTTCAACGCGTTCGCGTGACTGCGAGAGTCCGACGATCGCGAGTTCCGATCGACGATCCGCGCCGGAGCGCAGCGCGTGCTCCGCGTAGTTCAGCCGGGCCCCGGGGAACCACGAGGCACCCGGCATCACCCGATCGCCGAGAACCTCCTCGAATGGGACCGACGCGGTGACATCGAAGAAGTCCCAGATCGCGTGCCAGCAGTCTTCCAGCCCGTCTCCGGTCGACCACCGCCAGAGATCGTCGTAGCCATCGAAGGTGACCCCGTGACGGTGCTCGCAGAACGTCGTGAAGCGTCCGAGACCGGTCTCGGCACGCGCTGCCGGCGACGGAGACCAGAGCGCCGAACGCGGCGTCACCGCCGACCACCCCGAACGGCGACGCTGCGGACGCAGCGCATCGATGAGCGAGCAGACCCGATTGCGGTGAGCACACATCGACGGTACCCCGAGAGCGAACCCGGGTCCGTCTCGACGGTCGCACCGATGCCGAGGCGCTCGCAAGGTGACGTGTGTCGAACAACGAGTCGATACGGTCGTTGACCCGTGTCGATGCAGATCACCTCACTCCGCGGTCGATGGGCCGCTCGTGCCGCGTTCGTCCTGGCCGTCGCAGTCACCCCTGCACTCTGCGCGGCCGGAACGGCATCAGCCGGCGCACCCGAACCCGTCGACAGCCAGGCCGTCCCCGTCGCGACCGACGTGGTCGTCGACACCACGCCCGACACCGCGGGCGACACCACCCCCGACTCCGCGCCCGACGTCGACGTCGAGACATCGGTCGCCACCGACGACGCGGACGCGGCGAACACCACCGACAGCCCGGCACCCGCTCGGACGAGCGCGGCGCCGAGCGTTCGCGAGTCGGACATCCCGGTCGGCTCGATCCTGCTCGCCGTCGTCGTGCTCCTCGTCGTCGGATTCGGCGCAGCCGCGACGGCCCGTCGAACCGGCGGCGGTCGCCCCTCCGCCAACGGAGGGTCGACACCCCGACCCGACCCGGGTGCAGCCGACCCGGCACCCGCCGGGCACATCGCGACGGTCAGCGACCTCGCGACCCTCCAGTTCCTCGTGGAGCTCGGCGATGCGTTGCTCGACGCCGGGGACGCAGTCGGTCACGTGGAGGCCACGGTCCGCCGAGTCGCGACGGCCAACGGCATCGAAGGACTCGGGATCCTGGTGCTGCCGTCGTCCCTGGTGCTGTCGTTGCACGACGGAACGTCGGTGCTGACCGAAGTCAGCGCGAACACCTCGAAACTCCTGCGCCTCGACCAGATCGACGACGTGCTGCGCCTCGTCCGCTCCGCCGAGTACCGCGAGATCGACGCCCTGGAAGCCCGGCGCGAGTTGCAACGGATCCGGACGAATCCGCCGGCCAGCCCACCCTGGCTGCTGATGCTCGCCTATGTGGTGTCGACGGCGGGTCTCTGTCTGCTGCTGCGCGGCGGCTGGCTCGAGGTCGCCGTGGCGAGCGGCTTGGGTCTCGTCATCGGCGGCCTGCGGCTGGCGACGGCCACGCAAGCGGCGACCTACCAGGCGTTCTGGCCCCTGGTCGCGGCCACCACCGCGTCGGCCACGGTCTTCGCGATCGCGCGGGTGTTCACCGACCTCGCGATCTTCCCCACGCTGGCCGCGCCACTGGTCACCTTCCTGCCCGGTGTGCTGCTCACGATCGGTGTGCTCGAACTGTCGACCGGTCAGATCGTGTCGGGTGCGTCACGACTGGCCGCGGGAACGATGAAGCTGGTGCTGCTCGCCCTCGGCATCGTGGCCGGAGCGCAGTTGGTCGGTGTGCCCGGCGGCGACATCCGCAGCGGCGACGTCGGCGACCTGGCGGCGCTGGCCCCCTGGTTCGGCGTTGCCCTGTTCGGTCTCGGAACATCCTGGTTCCACGGTGCCCGTCGCCACTCCCTGGTGTGGATTCTGCTCGTGTTGTACGTCGCGTACGCGGGTCAGATCATCGGCGGGTTGTTCTTCGGGAGCTCGCTCTCGGCGTTCTTCGGTGCGGTGGCGATGACACCGGTGGCACTGCTCGCCTCGCGGCAACCTCACGGGCCGACTCCGATGGTCACCTTTCTGCCGGCGTTCTGGCTCCTGGTGCCCGGCGCGCTCGGACTCGATGGCGTGACGACGCTCATCGGACAGGGCACCGCTGCCGGAACGGGCGCCCTCGCGACATCGCTCGCCTCAATGATCGGCATCGCCCTCGGCATGCTCCTCGGTCTGATCCTCGCCGGTGCCGACCCGGCAAATCCTTGGTCGGCGTCGCGTCGCAACACGTCGTGAGCCGAGCGCCGGTGTGGTGCAGCCGGATGCTCCCGTGTCGGCCCGTGTTTCACCGTCACGCCGAACGCATCGAGGGCCCGCTCGCCGGAGTCCAGGGCCCCAACGCCCTGCGCACCGGCACGTTGCTCATCGTGTGGGGCGGCGAGCCGTCGCCGACCTGAACGGCTGCACGTCGGTCAGGTCGGTGTCAGACTGGGCAGATGCCAGGTCTGACGTCCGCTGAACTGCAGGCGTTCCTCGACGAGCCCGGCCACTTGTTACGGCTCGGGACCAACGGTGTCGACGGGATGCCACGCGTCGTGCCGATCTGGTTCATCCATCATGACGGCGCGATCTGGTTCACGCCGCGGGAGCGTTCCGCGTGGCTCGCCGACCTGCGTGCCGACCCCGCTGTGTGCGCGACCATCGACGAGACCGCCGCGCCGATGCGCAAGCTGATCGCCCGCGGCCGCGCCGAGCTGGTCCACGACCTCGGCGACGACGACATCTGGCGAGATCTCTACCGGTCGATCGCATACCGGTACACGCCCGACCGGTTCGCGGACGCCTACATCGAGGACACGATCGCCGAACCGCGCGCCCTGTTCAGGCTCGCGCTCGCCGACGCGGACACATCGACGTGGCGGATGCCGCTTCCCGATCGCGGCGAAGATCCGCTCGCCGTCTGGGGGCGGCAGTACTACCACCGGGACTGATCGGGACCGTCTGGCGCCTACTCCAAGGCCGCAGCGAGACGCTCGAGCGTTGCCTCCATGCCCGCGAGGTTGTGAGCGTTGCGGTCTGCGACACCGGAGATGCCAGCGCTGTACTCGCGCATCTCCTCGGGGATCAGGTTCTGGTTGTACTCGGTGACCCGGCAACCGCCGTCGATCGGCTCGATCGCGTAACCCCATTTGGAGAACACGAAGTCACCGGCGCGGCAATCGAAGAAGAACCGTTCACCGTCGACGAGTTCGACGATGACCGCCTCGGTGCTCCACTCCTTGTCGCCGTTGCGGTTGTGGCCGGTGAACACCGCACCGACGGCCGGTGCATCGTGGCCGTCGTTCCACTCGGCGCGGTGGGTCTCGGGTGACCACTCGCCCATGCGCGTGATGTCGGTCAGGGCGGCGAACACCTGCGCCGGGGAGGCGGCGATGTCGCGGGACACTTCGGAGTCTGGAGTCATCCGCTGGACACTACGCGGTGCCTCGACGAGACATCAGAACAAGCCGTCGTCCTCACCCGTTGCCCTGGTGTCCTCTCAGATCGGGCGACTCAGATCGGGTGGCTCAGATCGGGTGACTCAGATGGGGTGAGGTGCCGGACGGGCGGCGATGTCCACCCCTGCGTGGAAGCCGCTCGTCCAGGCGTTCTGGAAGTTGAATCCGCCCGTGATGCCGTCGACATCGACGACTTCCCCCGCGAAGTAGAGACCGGGCACGAGCTTGCTCTCCATGGTGCGGAAGTCGATCTCGTCGAGCGCGACACCTCCGCACGTGACGAACTCGTCCTTGTTGGTGCTCTTGCCGGTCACCGCGAAGGTGGCAGCGGTCAGCTGGTTGACGAGTTGGGCCGCCCCTGCCTTGCTGAGCTCGGACCACGTCGTGGTCGCGGAGATGTCGGCGGCCGTGAGCAGCCGTTCCCACAACCGCTTCGGGATCGCGTCGAACGGACTGCGGCCGGCGAGTTGACGCTTGCCGTCGCGGCGTCGCTTCTCGGCGAAGACCGCCTCCGGATCGATGTCGGGCAACCAGTTGACGGAGATGTCGAACCGGTAGCCACGCGCTGCCAGTTCGCGAGCCCCCCACGCGGACATCTTCAGAATTCCCGGGCCGCTGAGGCCCCAGTGCGTGATGAGCACGGGACCGCTGCTGCGCAGCTTGCTGTGCTCGACGCTGACCGCGGCAGGGGTGACGGCGAGCCCTTGCAGACCGGCGATGCGCGGATCCGCGACCTTGAACGTGAACAGCGACGGTGTCGCCGGCTGGAGTTCGTGGCCGAGACCGGCCGCGAGCTTGGCCCCCGCAGCGAATCGGGTTCCCCCGGTCGCGATGAGGACGTGGGCGGCCGTGTAGGACGACCCGCGCTCGGTGACGACGTCGAAGCCGTCGTCACGCTGGACGATCGAGGTCACCCCGTCCGACGTGCGGATGTCGACCCGCGCGGCGCGGGCCGCGCCGAGGAGCGCGTCGACGATGGTCTGGGAGTCGTCGGTGACCGGGAACATGCGACCGTCGGCCTCGGACTTCAGCGTGACCCCTCGACTCTCGAACCACTCGACGGTGTCCGCAGCGCCGAAACGGTGGAACGGGCCGATCAGTGATTTCTCACCGCGCGGGTAGTTGCGGGTCAGTTCGCGCGGTTCGAAACACTCGTGTGTCACGTTGCATCGGCCACCACCGGAGATGCTCACCTTGTGGAGCAGCTGCGATGTCTTCTCGAGGATCAGCACCGACTTGTCGGACTGCTCGGCACAGGTGATCGCGGCGAAGAATCCGGCGGCCCCTCCCCCGATGACGATGAGGTCGACGAACATCCTCGACCACTGTAGAGACGATTGGAGCTGCGGCCGAGTTCCAACCCGGTGGGTCAACTCGTCGGGGATGCCGGCACGCTGCGAACGGCACCGCCCGGGGTGACGTCGGGTTGCCCCTGCAGCGCCGCACGGAAGCTCGGTGTCGCCTGCAGCGCGACGATGTCGGCGGGCATCTCGATACCGGCGGCGTCGAGATGCCGCTTGGTCGCTCGGATGGCTGCGTCGCGGATCGTGATCGAGTCGAACCGACGCGAGTCGGTCCAGAACAGCACATCGATGTCGACGGTCGACACGCCGAGCGAGCTGACGAGGACTGCGGGCGCCGGGTCGGTCTGGATGCCGTCGACCTCGGTCAACGCCCGAAGGACCACGTCGATCGCCTCGTCAGGATCGTTCTCGTAGGCGATGCCGACGGTGAAGTCGATGCGGTGGGCGTCGTTGTGGGTGTGGACGTCGATCACGTTCTTGTAGACGTCACGGTTGGGGATGACGACGAGCTCGCCGTCGTAGGTCGTGATGCGTGTCTCCCGGATGGTGATGCCCTCGACGGTTCCCGACCGGTCCATCACCGTGATCTGGTCACCGGAGCGGAACGGTTGACGAAAGAGCAACAAGATGCCCGACAGCGTGTTCTCGAGGATGTCCTGGAAGGCGAAGCCGACGGCGACCGAAAAGAACCCGAGTCCGGCGAGCAGGTCGACGGGTTTGACCGACGGGAACGTGATCGCGATCGCGAGCAGGACCACGACGGCGACGAACATCCACGACGCGATCTTGCTCATCACCCTCGCGAAGCTCTCGGTTCGGTTCGTCTGGAACCGCCGGTACAGCAGCCATCGCAGGCCTCGAGCGATGATCCAGCCGATCAGCACGATGGCGACCGCGACTCCGACGCGCGGCGCGGCATCCAGCGTCGAGTCCCACAGCGACTGGGCCGACTCGGCGATGTCGCCGTCTGGGGCGGGCGTCGCGAGGATCACGACCCTGCGGGTCGCAGTCGGGTCGTTCCGTCACGGTGGCGTCGGCTCAACATGCCGGTGGACTACCCCGCGGGCGCGCCGGCGAACCCCGAGCCCGTCAGGACGATTCGTCGTACGACCGCGCCGCTGACAGTGCCGTGTGATGCAGCCGGCGCTCGTCGTCCCAGCGCTGCCACACGGGCAGTTGACGAACCGTCTCGAGCGACCGGGCCGGCAGCGCTGCCAGCCAGATCGTCGCGCCGAGGTCGGCAACCTCGTCGTCCAATTCACCGAGCTGATCGATGACGGTCGCGGATGTCGTGATCGTCGATGACGCGTCGATGATCACCACTCGGGGTGTCGTCGCTTGGACGGCGGCGAGGATCTCGCGGTTCACCTTGCGCACGTTGGCCGTGTACACCGGTCCGCCGACGCGCAGGATGAGGAGCCCCGGCACGCGTCGTGTCGAGTCGTCCGCGACGCGCAGGTCGTCGCCGTCACCGGCCAACTGCATCTCCTCGACGCCGATCTGGTTGATTTCGTAGAGGACCAGGAACAGCGTGACGACAACGCCGACGAAGACGGCTTCGAGCAACCCGAAGATCAACCCGGCCGCAGCGGTCAGCATCGCGACCCAGAAGGACAGCCGGTCGATCCGCCAGAGACGCAGCAACTCAGCCGGTCTGATCAGCCCGACCACGGCCACGACGACCATGCAGCCGAGGGTCGCTTGGGGGAGGTCGCTCAGAATGCCACCGAGGAAGAGGGCGCACGCGACCGCCAACGACACCGTGACGATCTCACTCAGTTGGGTCTTGGCGCCCGACTGCTGGTTGATCGCCGTCTGGGAGAACCCACCGGCCGAGGGCATGCCGCGGAAGAACCCGCCGGCGAGGCACGCCATGCCGTTGGCGACCAGCTCCTGGTCGTTGTCGATGGCGGGCTCGTCGGGCCGGCGGACCGCTCCGGCCGCGGACGCGGTCTCGAGGAAGCACATGATCGCGATCGCGAACGCTCCGGCAAGGAGCGAACCTGCTCGGTCGACATCGGGCAGAACCGGCAACGGGAGTCCGGATGGGACAGCGGTGATCAGCGCGACGCCGTCGTCTTCGATCGCCCAGAACTGCACGAGGACGATGCCGAACACCGCGGCCACCAGGGGTGCGGGGATTCGCGGCAGGAGACGGCTGAGCCCGAGCAGGATCGCGAGCGTCGCAACCGACAGCCAGATCGTCGCCCAGTTCACGTCGTCGAGGTCGTCGACGAGTCCGCCCACCTCGCCGAAGAAGGCGGTGGCGGTCGGGTCACCGTCGACGCCGAACAGCTTCGGCAACTGTCCAGCTGCGACCGTCAGGCCGACACCGAACTTGATGCCGATGAGCGTCGCCTCGGAGATGTTGTCGATCAGCGAACCGAGGCGGAGCAGCCGCGCCCCGAGCAGGATGACGCCGACGAGGATCGTGAGCGTCGCCAGGTCCGAGGCCGGGTCGGTTCCGTTCGCGGCGACGCCGGCGGCGAGCAGTGTCGACCCGGAGAGGACCGCCACGGTCGACGTCGTGCTGACCGAGAGCGTTCGCGATCCACCGAGCAGCGCGTACACGAGCATCGGCACCATGCAGGTGTAGAGGCCGACCTCGGGAGCGAGGTTGGCGATCGTCGCGTAGGCCATCGCTTGGGGAATCACGACGGCCCCCGCCGCGAGACCACCGACGATGTCGTGGGACAGCCACGAGCGGTCGTAGTGGCGCATCCACTGGAGCGCACCGACGTGTCGGGCCAGGCCCGATGATCGCCGCACCGTGGTCACTGTCCCGCGCCGACGCGGGGGGCGTACGCCACCCCCTCGGAGGTGGAGAGGACACCGGTCGCGAGTCCGGACACTGCCCTCGACGTCACCGTGTCGCGTTCGAGCCCGTCGATCCTGCCTGACATTTTCGTCACCCTAGGTTCCTGTCCTCGACGAGATCGGTGACCTCGGCCACCGTTCGCCTGGGAGGAGGCCGAGTCGCGGTGCTCTAGATTCGCTGCGTGGACCCGCTCCGTCGCAATGTGCCCCGTGTGACCGGCCGACTCGGCGGGCCCACGATCATGTTCGCTCACGGCTTCGGGTGCGACTCGAACATGTGGCGCTTGGTTGCACCTCGCTACGAGGACCGGTTCCAGGTCGTCACGTTCGATCACATCGGCCACGGACGCTCGGACTCGGCGGCATTCGACGCTGAGCGATACGCGACCCTGCACGGGTATGCCACCGATGTCGTCGAGTTGTGTCACGCACTGGGCCTCACCGACGTCGTCTTCGTCGGTCACTCCGTGTCGGCCATGATCGGTGCGTTGGCGTCCGCACAGGAGCCGGACCTCTTCAGCAGGCTCGTGATGGTCGGACCATCGGCCCGGTACATCGACGACGACGACTACGTCGGCGGCTTCACCGAAACTGACATCGTCGACATGCTCGACTCGCTCGACAGCAACTACCTGGGGTGGTCGTCGACGATGGCACCGGTGATCGTCGGCAATCCCGACAAACCCGAGTTGGGGGCCGAACTGACCGCCAGCTTCTGTCGCACCGATCCGGTGGTGGCCAAACAGTTCGCTCGCGTCACGTTCATGTCGGACAACCGCGCCGACCTCGCGAACGTGGCGGTGCCCACCTTGGTGCTGCAGTGCCGTAACGACGTGATCGCTCCGGTGGCCGTCGGCGAGTTCGTCCGTGATCACGTGCCCGACGCCACCTACGTGTTGCTCGATGCAACGGGTCACTGTCCGAATCTCTCGGCCCCAGAGGCCACCGCCGCGGCGATCGACGGGTTCCTTGGCGTGACGCGCTGATGCAACACCCGTACGACCATGCCGCGTGCGGACTTCTGACCACCGATGCCGACGGCATGATCCTGGCGGTCAACCAGACACTGTTGACCTGGATCGGTGCCGAACGTGACGACCTGGTGGGTCAGCGGTCCTTCGTCGACCTCCTGACCGGTGGCGGGCGCATCTACCACGAGACCCACTACGCGCCGATGTTGGCGATGCAGGGATCGGCGCGAGAGATCGCCTTCGACCTCTCCAGTCCCGATGGGCGTCTTCTTCCGGTGCTCGTCAACGCTCGAGTCGACGCTCATGATGACCGACGGGTGATTCACGTCGCCGTGTTCGATGCCACCGAGCGTCGCCTGTACGAACGTGAGCTGCTGGCAGCGAAGGAACGAGCGGAACGTTCCGAAGCCGAGACCCAGGTCCTCGCGCGCACGCTGCAGAGCACCCTGCTCCCCAACCGCCTGCCCACCATTCCCGGCCTCGACATCGCTGGCGTCTATCTCCCCGCCGGCGCCGGTCACGAGATCGGCGGCGACTTCTACGACGTGTTCCAGATCAGCCCCGACGACTGGGTGGTCGCTCTCGGCGACGTCCAGGGCAAGGGCGTGGACGCAGCGGTCGTCACCGCGCTCGTCCGTCACACCATCCGCGCGGCGTCGGTCGAACACGAACCGTCGGGAACGCTCCGGATCGTCAACGAGGTGCTCCTTCGTGACGAGGCGCAACGCTTCTGCACCGCGGTGGTGATGCGCCTCCGGCGTGTCGGCGGCAACTGGCGCATCACGGCGAGCTGTGGTGGCCACCCGCTCCCCGTCTGTTCCACGGACCGAGGGGTGAACGACGTGGGCCGCCCCGGCACGTTGCTCGGGCTGCTCACCGACGTCGAGTTCCACGACACCGACGTCGTCCTCGAGGAATCCACCTCCCTGGTCGCGTACACCGATGGGGTCAGTGAGTCACGTCGAGACGGCGAACTGTTCGGTGAGCAGCGAATCCGTGAGCTCGTTCACGAGTCCAGCGGGCACTCAGTCGCCGTCGTGCTCGATCGTCTGGTCGACGCCGCCCTCGAGTTCGGCGGGCGGCCGAATCGGGATGACATCGCTGCCATCGCCATCCGACGCTCGGCCGACTGACTGACGCGCGGGATGATCAGGTTGCGTGCAGCGCCTGGCTGAACGACTCGTCGAGCGGTCCGAACCAGGTGAGCACGAGCCGGTCGATCGACAGCTCGACTGCCTTCTCCCTGGCCTCGGGGTCGTCGAACGCGGCCCAGCCGCTGACTTCGAAGGGTCGGTCGCCCGCTGCGCCACGTCCGGCGTCGACGTGGTCGGCGGCGTCAGGGCTGCTGAGACGCACGTTCACGCCGTCGGCGTGCAGACCGGCGATCGATGACAGCGCAACGCTGTTGACGCCGACGATGATCGGCATCGGCTCGGCCGTCCGAAGCGCATCGATCTGATCGATCACCGCCGCGTGGCGCGCCGCCTGTGTCGGACGCAGCGGGATCCCTCGTTCACGGTGCTCGCGCGACCAGGCGGTGTTCGGCGAGGCACCCGCTCCGAGCCCCGCTCGCACTCGGCCCCCGCTGATGCGTTGCGCGCTCGACAGCGCGGCCGCCAGCACCGCAGGGTGCCGGTTGGCCACATTGGCGACGAGCGTGCCGAGGCCGATCGTCGTGGTGGCGACCGAGAGCGCGCCGAGCAGGGTGCAGCACTCGAGGACGTCGCGGTCGCCGCCGGGCAGCACCGTCCCATCGAAGTGGTCGAGCACCCAGGCCGTGTCGTACCCGACCTCCTCGGCCTCGATCGTGGCGTCACGCAGCGCTGACCAGTCGTTGGTGGCGGAGCTGAGCTGGACGTCGACGAGCATCGTCCCAGGCCTCAGACGACGTCGACGAGTGCCCGATGGTGACGAATCCCGACGTCGATCGCGAGATCGGTGAAGAGGTCCGCCATCTCGGACCGATAGCGAAGTTGTGTCGGTCCCTGCTCGCGCTTCAGCGTGGCACTCCGACCGACGTCGTGCACCTCGACTCCGGCGGACCGGGTGAGGCGGACGCGTTCCGCTGCCGCCTCGAACAGATCACCGTTCGCTGGATCCGCGGCGCGCAACTCCTCGAGCGCGCTCAGGACCTTCTCCTGATCGATCGTCCCCGCAACCTCACCGTTGACGGCATTGAGCCCGATCGCACGAGCGGTGTCCACGACGTTCATCTGATCCTCCGTCTTGCTGGGAATTGTCTCAGCGGATTGGTCAACCGTTCGACCACGCCGAATATTGCGTGCCAGCTGTCACCTGTACCCGCGGCGCGTGGGCATCTCGGGCGCTGGCGCCATCTCGGGCTGATCGTGAGGCGTCCGTTCGAGCCGTCTCGCCAGGTGGCCCGCCCACGGGCTGGCGGTGAGCCCGTGCGCGTACACGCTGATCAGCACGGTCCAGGTCGCAGTGATGTAGATCGTGTTGGAGTTGGTGCCGTCGAGTTCTTCGAGGACGAGCAGCGCGAACAGGATCGAGGCCAGACCGCGCGGACCGAACCAGCCCGCGAACAGGCGTGTCTCGATCAGGGTGCGGCTCCCGACGAGCGCGAGCAGCACCGGCACCACGCGGACGACGGTGAGGCTCGCGACGGCGTACAGGCCGACGTTCCAGGTGAGGTCATTGAGGGCAGGCCCGGCGAGGATGGCCCCGAAGACGATGAAGGTGATCGCGGTCAGGAGTTCACCTTCGTCCTGCGTGAACTCCTGGAAGCTCGCGCACTGATCGCGGGCCACGTACCCGAACGCGATGCCGGCGGTGAAGGCGGCGATGAACCCGTTGCCCTCCAGGAGCGACGCGAGGGCATACGCGCCCGCGGCGATCGCCAGTGTGGCGATCTGCCGGTACACGCCCTCGATGTGCCCGCCGACATTGCGGTGCCGAAGCACGACGCCGCCGAGTCCCCCGATACCGACGCCGCACAGCACGCCGAACCCGATCTGGCGGGCGATGAACTCGGCCCACGCCTGGAGGCCGCCTGCATCGGCTTCGACCGCAGCGAGCGCGAGTAGAACCGTGACGACGGGGAGGACGATGCCGTCGTTGAGTCCACTCTCGACGTTGAGGCCCTGGCGGAGGCGGACGGGCAGCCGCCGGTCACTGACCACGGCCTGGCCGAGCGCGGCATCGGTC
>JBAWHL010000503.1:0-1545 GCA_049593815.1 Ilumatobacteraceae bacterium
GGACAAGGGTTGCTACCGAGGGCAGGAGACCGTCGCACGGGTGCAAACCCTGGGGCGTCCTCCGCGCCGCTTGGTTCGCCTGATGCTCGACGGCTCGGTCGACCACCTGCCTCCCGTCGGCAGCCCCGTGCTGCTCGATAACGTGGCGGTCGGCACCGTGGGGTCCTCCGCGCGGCACCACGAACTCGGTCCGATCGCCCTGGCGATCGTCAAGCGCAAGGTCGATGTGGCCGCTGAGTTGCTCGTCGACGGTGTGGCGGCATCCCAGGAAGCGATCGTCGATCCCGAGGTGGGCCTGCACGTACGCCCGGTGCTGCGGTGATGAGTCAGGCACGCTTCGCCGTCCTGGCCGTCTGTACCGCCAACATCTGTCGCTCGCCCATCATCGAGATTGCCCTGCGCTCTCGGCTCGATCCCGACCGCTTCGAGGTCGCCAGTGCGGGAGTTGAGGGGTTCATCGATCGACCCATGGACGCGATGTCCGAGATGGAACTGATGCGGTTGGGCCTGGCGGCAGATGGCTTCGCGTCGCAACGGCTCAACGGCTATCTGGTGCGCGCGGCGAACCTCGTCGTGACCGCCACCGTGGATCATCGTCGGCGGATTCTCGAGGAGGAACCCCGCGCCATGCGGTCGTCGTTCACCCTGCTCGAGTTCGCGGCTCTGTGCACCCTGATCGACGACGAAGCCCTGACCTGCCCCGAGCTCGTGGCTGCAGCCGCCGCACGCCGTCAGGAAGTCAAGGGATCGCTCAACATCGGCGATCCGTACCGCCGCAGCCCTCGGGTGCATCGCGAGACGGCCGATCAGATCGCCGAAGCGACTCAGGTCGTCGCCGAGCGGCTCATGCTTTGCCCGTCGTGACGGCGACGGTTCGACCTTCCTGATTCAGGTCTTGGCTCGGCGACCCGCCACCTGTGCCGCCGGCCGGCGTGGACCCTCGCCGTACGCGTATCCGTAGCCGTACCGCGAGATTCCGCGGGCCGGAATCATCGTCAACACGGCCCCGAGCAACGTTCCTCCGACGGCATCGAGGCGCCCCACCGCGGTGCGCACCTGTTCGGTGGTGGTGCGACCGTGGCGGACCAGCAGGATCGCTCCGTCGGAGTGCGTGGCCAACACGGCGGCGTCCGCGACCGGCAACAGGGGTGGAGCATCGAACAGCACCACGTCGTACTGACCCTTCAAGGTGTCCACCAGATCGGCCATGGCATTGGTCTGCAGAAGCTCAGACGGGTTGGGCGGCAACTTGCCGGTGGTCAGGATGTTCAGTCCCGGAATCGATGTTTCGCGCACGGCCTGGGCGAGGTCGGCCGCGCCGACCAGCGCGGTGGTCAGGCCGGGGGAGCGGCTGAGATCGAACAACTGGTCCAGGCGCGGGCGGCGCAGATCGGCGTCCACCAGCACGACGCTCTGACCGGCATGAGCCAGCGCGATCGCGAGGTTGGCCGCGATCGTGGACTTGCCCTCGCCGGGCAGGCAGCTGGTGACGGTGAACACCGACTCGGCGCTGTCGACACCGACGAACTGCAGATTGGTTCGAAG
>JBAWHL010000504.1:0-25621 GCA_049593815.1 Ilumatobacteraceae bacterium
GCGTACGGCCCGACGGCATTTTCGACCCCGGTGACGTCGACCGCTGGCTCGAGGCGAGTGACGCGTGCGAGCGCACCGGCCTGGTGTTGTTGGAGTGGTTCCTGGTCGGTGCCTCAATCACGTGCCCTCGCGACCTGCTCGGTGAACCGCCACGCTGGTCGACCCGCTGAGCGGACGTCGTTTGGGTCTTCCGAAACCGGGAATGGTCGAGCGATGCAAGCGGTTTCCATCTGCATGCCCCCGCCGACTCCGGCCGACAGCACGATCGCTACTCGATACCTGTCGACGCGCTCGCTGACCGAGGAACTCGCCGCCCCGCTGTCGGCCGAGGACCAGACGGCGCAGTCGATGCCCGACGTCAGCCCGACGAAATGGCACCGCGGTCACACGACCTGGTTCTTCGAGACGTTCGTACTCGAACCGCTGGAACCCGACTTCGATCCGGTCGACCCGTTGTATCGGATGCTGTTCAACAGCTACTACGAGACCATCGGAGAGCAGTACCCACGCTCGGCTCGCGGGGCGATCACCCGACCCGGCATCGCCGACGTCGCCGACTACCGCGCCCGGGTCGACCAGCGCGTTGTCGATCTCCTGTCGGATCGGACGGGGCGATTCGGCGACGCCGACCCGATCGTCGAACTCGGCATCCACCACGAGCAGCAGCACCAGGAACTGTTGCTCATGGACATCAAGCACGTCCTGTCTCGCAATCCGCTGCGACCGTCGTACCGATCGGTCGACTCCCGACACGCCGGCTGCACGACGAGCGCCGTACCGACGTGGGTCGACGTCGACGGCGGGCTGGTCGAGGTCGGCCGCGACGCTGACGGCTTCTCCTTCGACAACGAGCGCCCACGGCACCGTGTGCACCTCGAACCGTTCGCGCTCGCCGATCGCCTGGTCACCGCCGCGGAGTGGCAGTCCTTCATCGCCGATGGCGGATACGAGCGGCCAGATCTGTGGTTGTCCGACGGTTGGCTGGCGGTCAACACCCAGGGTTGGTGTGCACCGCTCTACTGGATTCGTGAGGACGAACGTTGGCTCGTCCACACCCTCGGCGGTACCCGCCCGGTCCTCGACGACGAGCCCGTGTGCCACGTCAGCTTCTACGAAGCAGATGCCTACGCCCGCTGGGCAGGTGCACGACTCCCGACCGAGTTCGAGTGGGAGCACGCGGCGACGAGCGTCGCCCGGACCCCGCACCGAGAGTTCGACCTCGATCACCTGCATCCGGAGGCCTCCCACGCCGGGACCAACGCCATCGACCAGCTCGACGGCGCATGCTGGCAGTGGACCTCGAGTGCCTACCTTCCGTACCCCGGTTTCGTTCCCGCACCGGGTTCCGTCGGCGAGTACAACGGCAAGTTCATGTCGGGGCAGATGATCCTGCGTGGCAGTTCCGCGTTCACGCCGTCCGGCCACTCGCGTCCGACGTACCGCAATTTCTTTCCCCCCGCTGCTCGGTGGCCCCTCACCGGCGTGCGCCTTGCCACAGGAGGTGCTCCCTCGTGAGCCCGACCGTCACCGATCCCACCTTCGACGTGCACCTCGAACCCGGCTGGGACCGTCGAGCGTTGATCGACGACGTCCGACGGGGGCTCGGAGACCGCCCGTTGCGTCTGCCGCCACGCTGGCTCTACGACGATCACGGCAGCGAGCTGTTCGATCGGATCACCCGGCTGCCCGAGTACTACCCGACCGAGGCCGAACGCTCGATTCTCCAGCGAGAAGCGGCCTCGATCGCCGAGTTGACGTCTGCGGACACCGTGATCGAACTGGGGTCGGGGACGTCGGACAAGACACACACCCTGCTCCGAGCGTTCACCCAGACCGGGCAGCTGCGACGGTTCGTGCCGTTCGACGTCAGCGAGCAGACCCTGCGTGATGCCGCGATCGAGCTGAGCGTCACCTATCCGGGCGTCCAGGTCCACGGCGTCGTCGGCGACTTCACCCTGCACCTGTCGCATCTTCCGACCGATGGCGTCCCGCTCCTCGCGTTCCTCGGCTCCACGATCGGCAACCTCTACGTCGAGGAACGGCGGGCGATGCTGTCGGTGCTCGCCGAACAGTTGGCCCCGTCTGGATGGCTGCTGCTCGGTGTCGACCTGGTGAAACCCGTGGAACGCCTGCTCGCCGCGTACGACGACAGCGACGACCTGACCGCCGAGTTCACCCGCAACGCGCTGCGAGTGCTGAACCGCGAACTCGACGCCGATTTCGACGTCGAGGCGTTCGACCACATCGCATTCTGGGACCCCGTCCACGAACGCATGGATCTCCGGCTCCGCACCAACGGCGACCAGTCGGTCGAGATCCCCGGCGCCGAACTGCACCTCGAGCTGCGCGACGGCGAGGAGATCCGCATCGAGATCTCCACCAAGTTCCGGCTGCCGGAGCTGACGTCGGAAGTGGAGGCTGCCGGATTTCGCGTCCGACAGGTCTGGACCGACGAGCCGGGCGACGTCGCTCTCCTCCTCGCGTCCGCCGATCAGGCCTGAGTCGACCTCGCCCGTCGCTCGGCTGGCGACAACCGCAGACCACCCGCACGGAGTCGCCGGACGAGTTCACGGCTCTCGACGTGCACCGCTCCCGCCTCGATCATCTGCGCTCGGTACTCCTCTGGGATGTCGTAGTGGTCGCCTTGGAACCCACGACGAGGGATGCCGGTGAGATCGGCGAAGTCGTGCAATTCGTCGTAGGAGGTGTCGCTCACCAGATGGCACCACTTCCGGCCTTGGAACCACCACCGTGCGTCGTCGATCAGAATCGTCACGGTGCCACCTTGCCACGGTCTCCTGCCACACTGAGCCGATGAGCACCCCCGACCTCGAATTGGTGACCGCGTGGCAGCGTCACATCACCGACGATCAGCGATGCCTCGACGGTCTGCTCGGCCGCCACCGGGAGAAGCACCGCCGCTACCACACTGCGGTGCATGTGGCATGGGTGGTGCGTCACGTCGAGGAGATCGCCACGGCGGAACCCGCCGAGCATCTCGACGAGGTCGTGGCCGCCGCCTTCTACCACGACGCGATCTACGAGCCGACCTATCCGGCCAACGAGCGTGCGAGCGCGCGTCTGGCGCGGCGCGACCTCGACTCGATCGGCTGGGACACCGAACGCGTCGAGCGCGTGGGGACGATGATCGAAGCGACCGCGCATCTCGCCGACAGCGAACCCTCGGCCGTCACCAGCGACACCGCGATCCTCCTCGATGCCGACCTCGCCATCCTCGGTGCCGAGCCAGCCGCGTATTCGACGTATGTCGCCGGCGTGCGCGCCGAGTACCGCCATCTCGACGACGACGAGTGGTCCGAGGGTCGAGCCACGGTCGTCAACGGCTTTCTCGCCCGTCGGGCGATCTACCTGACCACACCAGCGCTGGAGTGGTGGGAAGCGCGAGCCCGCGCCAACCTCGCCGCCGAACTGGCGACCCTGGGCTGACGCGGGACGGGCTCAGCCTCGGACGTGGCCGAGTTCGATCGCCACTCGGCGGACTTCCTCGGCAACCGCCTCGGCCACGCCGGCCTCGAATGCTCCGGGAATGATCCGCTCCGCGGTCGGCTCCTCGACGAGCGCCGCGAGAGCGTCAGCGGCGGCGCGCTTCATCTCGATGGTGCAACGCGTGGCGTGGACGTCGAGCATCCCTCGGAACACCCCGGGGAAGGCCAGCACGTTGTTGATCTGGTTCGGATAGTCGCTGCGGCCGGTGGCGATGACGGACACGTTGTCGGGCATCAGCTCCGGCATGACCTCCGGCGTCGGGTTGGCCATGGCGAACACGATCGCGTCATCGGCCATGTCGCTCAGCCACTCGGGCTGGATGATGCCGGGACCCGACAGTCCGAGCAACACATCGGCCCCCTGGAGTGCCTCTCGGATCCCACCACGGCGATCGTCGCAGTTGCCGTTCTCGACGAACCACTGCTTGGTCGGGGTCAGGTTCTCGCGTTCGCGGTGCAAGATGCCGGTGCTGTCGACCCCGATGATGTCGCCGGTGCCGTCCTGGCCTGCCCCGGCGTCGTGCAGGAGTTCGGCGACGGCGACGCCAGCGGCCCCCGTGCCGACGATCACGACGCGGAGTTCTTCGACGCGCTTGCCGACCACGCGGGCGGCGTTGATCAGCGCGGCGAGCGCCACGATGGCGGTGCCGTGCTGGTCGTCGTGGAAGACAGGGATGTCGAGCTCGTCCTGGAGACGACGCTCGATCTCGAAGCACTCGGGTGCCTTGATGTCCTCGAGGTTGATGCCGCCGAATGTCGGGGCGATGGCCTTGCCGATGGCGACCATCTCGTCGACCGTGCGGGCATTGACACACACCGGATAGGCATCGACGTCGCCGAACTGCTTGAACAGCACGGCCTTGCCTTCCATGACCGCCATGGCGGCCTCCGGACCGATGTCGCCGAGGCCGAGCACGGCGGTGCCGTTGGAGAGCACAGCGACCGCGTTCGAGCGGCCGGTCAACGTCCACACACGGTCCGGCTCGTCGGCGATTGCCTGCGACACACGGCCGACGCCCGGCGTGTAGGCCAACGACAGGTCTTCGGGACCGTCGATCGGCACACGGGATGCAATGGAGAGCTTGCCGCCTTGGTGCAGCACGAATGCCGGGTCGTCGGCGTACGGGTCGGTCATGTCGATCCCATCGGGAATGTCGGTCGAGATGTCGGTCTCAGAGGTACTGGTCATGGTCTGTCCTTGTGAGGGGGCGGTGAGAATTCACCGAAGACCAGCAGCGTCAACCCGCCGCCGGTTTCCGGCTGGTCGGGCGAGTTCCACGAATGCTCAGCGTTGCCGCTGTGCTCGTGTCCCCCGCCTGACCCGTACCGGAATGAGTACGGGTGCGGGGCCGCGTGCTGCTACCGCTGCGCTTGCAGCCGCGGCTGCGGCGAGAGCGACAATGGCGATGAGCACGAAACGAACCCTAGCGCGTAAGGTTGGTGATCGTCATGACTGATCTGGAAACCATGCCGACGCTCGACGTCGATGTCGACACCGACGAGACCACCGAGACCGGTGAACCGACGTCCGCTCACATCGTCAAGACCAAGAAGGGCGAGAACGCTGCGGCGGTCGTGCTCGAGGCCCGAGTGATGGGCACGCCCATCGAAGCGCTCTGCGGTTTCGTGTGGGTGCCGTCGCGCGATCCGAAGCAACTGCCGGTGTGCGAGAAGTGCAAGAACGTGTACGGGATGTACCAAGCCTTCAATGGCGACCTGCCCGACACACCCAATGACTGAACCGTCCGCGCCGCTGCGCATCCGCCAAGCGGTGCGCGCGCTGCTGATCACGCCCGACCAACATGTGTTGCTCGTGCGGTTCGAGTTCCCGGATCGCACGGTCTGGGCGTTGCCGGGTGGCGGACTCGACCCCGGCGAAGACCACCTCACCGCACTCCGTCGCGAGTTGATCGAGGAAGTCGGACTCCACGACCCGGTCATCGGTGCCCATGTCTGGAATCGCGAACACATCATCGCCTTCGAGGACGGCAACTGGGACGGCCAGCGCGACCGGTTTCACCTCGTGGAGGCGGCCACCCGGTTCGAGCCGGCACCCGGCCTCAGTTGGGAACAGCTCCGCGCGGAGCGGCTCCACGAACTCCGCTGGTGGCACATCGACGAGGTGGACGCGGAGATCGAGCGGGGTGGATCGTTCGCCCCGGGACGACTCGGCGCGCTCCTGCGTCAGCTCGTCACCGACGGCCCTCCATCGGCGCCCATCGACACCGGCGTGTGACGAATCGTGCCAGGCACGATTCGTCACATCAACGAACGTGGTGGCTCGTCCGGATGATGCAGGTCTGTTGCGCGGTCGCCATCAGCCGTCCGTCCTGACTCCACACCCGCAGCGTTCCGTGGCCGATCGACCGGTGATGTCCGTCAGCAGTGATGTCCAGCAACACCCACTCCGACGGCACGGGGTCGATGACCCGCAGCGTGTTGTCGATGCTCGTTCCACCCGGCATGACACCCAGAGCGGCGCACACGGCGAGTGGGATGATGTCGGCGACGAAGCCCTGCGTCGCCGGGCTGCCGATGCGGTTGTCGGGGATGCGGCACCACAGTGCGATGCCATCGGGCTGCGGATTGTCGACGGCGTCGAGTGCGAGCTTGCCTGATGCCAGGCGCCGATCGAGGTGGTCGAAGAACGTGCCGGTGAGCGCAGCGGCGAACGGCTCCGACATCGCTTCGCAGTCCTCGGGAGCCGGGACCTCGGGCATCTCGGCGAACTGCGCGCCGTCGCCGCTCGGGCGCAATGTGTGCGCACACAGCGACGTGAACATCGGCCGCCCGGCCACGGTTCCCACGACCTGCGCTTGGGTGGTCGCCTTGCCGTGCGCTGACAGGATCACCTCGAGGTCGACCACGTCGCCCGGCACCGGTGATCCGACGAACTGCGTCGTGATCCACTGCAACGGACGCTCCGTTGCCCGCTCAGCGGCCTCGATCGACGCAGCGATTCCGGAGCCCCCGTAGAGGAAGTCGAACGGGGTGCAGAGCGCCTTGCGCGCCGTCAGCTGGAACCGGAGTGGATCATCGGTCGGCTGGAGGTCGAGGAGATCGAAACGAGGGAGCACGGCGAGACGATTCCAGACCGATGCCCGGCCACACCAATCGGGGCGGCGTCTACGGTGGCCTGCCATGCGCATCGTCGACTGCACCACGTTCGTGATCGCGAACCCGCCCCCACACTTCGGCGGGCGGTACTTCATCGTGGTGAAGCTGACGACCGACACCGGCGTCGTGGGCTACGGCGAGATCTACGTGGCGACGTTCGGGCCGCACACCGTTGCCCAGATGGTCACCGACCTCACCGATCGGCTGGTGATCGACGCCGACCCGAACCGGATCGAGTTGCTCTGGCGGCGCATGTATTCGAGCGGATACGCGCTCCGGCCCGACCCGACGCTCGTCGGCGTGATGAGCGGCATCGAGATGGCGTGCTGGGACATCGTCGGCAAGGACGCCGGCAAGCCGGTGGCCGATCTCCTGGGTGGGCGGGTCCACGATCGGCTGCGCACCTACACCTATCTGTACCCGGCTCCGGGACGTCCGGACGTCTACACCGATCCCGGTCAGGCGGCGGCACAGGCAGCGTTCGAGGTCGACCGTGGGTTCACCGCGGTGAAGTTCGACCCGGCTGGCCCGTACACCGCGTTCGATGGGCACCAGCCGAGTCTCGACGACATCGAGCGGTCGGTGGCGATCACGTCGGCGATCCGCGACGCCGTGGGATCACGTGCTGACCTGCTGTTCGGCACGCATGGCCAGTTCACCGCCGCGGGAGCGATCCGATTGGCGCGCCAGCTGGAGCAGTTCGATCCGCTCTGGTTCGAGGAGCCGACCCAGCCCGATCAGCCCGAAGAGATGGCCAGGGTCGCCCGGCAGACGTCGATCCCGGTCGCGACCGGCGAACGGCTCACGACGATCTCGGAGTTCGCCGCGTTGGCGCGCCATCAGGCAGCGGCGATCTGGCAACCGAACCTCGGGCGGTGCGGCGGCATCCTCGCTGCCAAGAAGATCGCTGCGATCGCCGAGGCCGCCGGGTGTCAGATCGCGCCGCATCTGTACTCGGGTCCGATCCTCGGTGCAGCGAACATCCAGCTCGCGGCGACCCTGCCGAACCTGTTGGTCATCGAAGGCATCCAGGACTGGTCCGGTTTCCACGCCGACCTGCTCACCACCCCGGTGCAGTGGGAGAACGGGTACGTGATCCCGTCGCACTCGCCGGGCCTCGGCGTCGAGCTGAACGAAGCCGTCGCCCTCGCCCACCCCTACACCGACGCAGACCTCCATCTCTCGATGGCCGACACCCCCGTGCGCTGAGCGTTACAAACGGGGTCTGACCCCTGATGTAACGGTCAGCGGAAGTCTCTCGACTTGGTGGTGGTGGGCATGGGGAGGTCGGCGAGGTGTTCGGCGACGATGTTGATGACGCCTTCGTGGCGTTCGAGACGGCCCCGGATCAGCATGGCCGGCGCACTGCGGGCGACCTTGCGGAACCTCGCCCAGCAGCCCTTCGACACCACCACGTTGATCAGCCCGGTCTCGTCCTCCAGGTTGAGGAACGTCACCCCCTGCGCGGTCATCGGGCGCTGACGGTGGGTCACGACACCGGCGACCCGAACGACCGAACCCGGCGCCGGATCCCAGAGCTGCTCGGCGGTGAGCACACCGAGCTTCGCCAGTTCCTCACGCAGGAAGATCGTCGGATGACCATCGGGCGACACACCGGTCGCCCACAGGTCAGCGACGGCTTCTTCCATCGGCGTCATCCCCGGCAGGCGCGGTGCATCCGACCCGGTGACCATGCCCGCCAGCCGACCAGGGCGCGACTGGGCCGTGGCGCCAACGGTCCAGAGCGCCATCCGCCGATCGAGTCCGAAGCACTCACCGAACACTCCCCCGGTCGCCAGCGCCTCGAGCTGGGGCAGCGTCAACGACGGCACACGCCGGACCAGGTCCTCGGTGCCGACGAACGGCCCACCCGAGACCCGTTCCTCCTCGATCTGCTCGGCGAGCTCCGTGCCGATCCCACGCACCGACCCGATGCCCAACCGCACCGCGACGTCGCCCACCGAGTCCTCACAGGGCTCCAAGGTCGCCGCTGCCAACGACGCGTTGAGATCGGGGGTGCGAACCACGACGCCGTGACGTCGCGCGTCGCGCACCAAGGTGTGCGGTGACCAGAACCCCATCGGTTGCGCGTTGAGCAGGGCCGCACAGAACGCCGCCGGCTCGTGGTACTTGATCCACGACGACGAGTACACGAGATAGGCAAAGCTCACCGAGTGCGACTCGGGAAAGCCGTAGTTCGCGAACGCCTTCATCTTCATGAACAGTTCGTCGGCGATGTCGCCGGTGATCCCCCGTTCGGCCATCCCCTCGTACAGCCGCTCACGGAGACGATCCATGCGCACCGCCGAACGCTTCGAGCCCATCGCCTGACGCAGCTCGTCGGACTGGGCCGGGGTGAACCCGGCGACGTCGATCGCCATCTGCATCAGCTGTTCCTGGAACAGCGGCACGCCGAGTGTCTTGCCGAGTGAATTCTCGAGCAACGGATGCAGGTAGGTGATCGGCTCCAGACCGTTGCGGCGGCGGATGTAGGGATGCACCGACCCGCCCTGGATCGGACCGGGTCGAATCAGGGCGACCTCGACGACGAGGTCGTAGAAGCGGCGCGGCTTCAGGCGTGGCAGCGTCGCCATCTGCGCCCGCGACTCGATCTGGAACACCCCGATGGTGTCGGCGCGGCAGAGCATCCCGTAGACGTCGTCGTCCTGTGGGATCGTCGCCAGGTCGATCTCGTAGCCGCGGTGTTCGCGCACCAGGTCCACGGCGTAATGGAGCGCCGAGAGCATCCCGAGGCCGAGCAGATCGAACTTCACGAGCCCTGTACGGGCACAGTCGTCCTTGTCCCACTGCAGCACCGAGCGCTTGTCCATCCGCGCCCACTCCACCGGACACACCTCGATCACCGGTCGGTCGCAGATCACCATGCCACCCGAATGGATGCCGAGGTGCCGCGGCGCGTCCTCGACCTCCAACGCCAGCTCCATCACCGATGAGGGAATGCTGCAATCGGACTGGGCCGCCGTGGTCGCCACACCGCCCCACCCGTCGACCTGTTTCGACCAGGCGTCTTGCTGCCCCGGTTCGAAACCGAGCGCCTTGGCCATGTCGCGCACCGCGGAGCGCGCTCGGTAGGTGATGACGTTGGCGACCTGTGCGGTGTGGTGGCGTCCGTATCGCTCGTAGACGTACTGGATCACCTCTTCTCGTCTGCCACTCTCGATGTCGACGTCGATGTCAGGCGGGCCATCGCGCTCCGGCGACAGGAACCGCTCGAACAGCAACCCGAGTGACACGGCATCGGCCGCGGTGATCCCGATGGCGTAGCACACCGCCGAGTTCGCGGCGCTCCCCCGTCCCTGACAGTAGATGTCGGCCCGGCGACAGAACTCGACGATGTCCCACACGATGAGGAAGTAGCCGGCGAAGTCGAGCTGCTCGATCAACGCGAGTTCGTGGTCGATCGTCGCCCATGCTCTGGCCCGCAGCGAGAGGTCCTCCGACGAGGTGGGGCGCTCGCCGTACCGCCGGCGGGCACCGGCCTCGGTGACCGCGCGCAGGTACTGCATCTCCGACATCGGCTGACCGTCGGGGTGTTCAGGACATGGAAACGGCGGCAGATTCGGCGCCACCAACGCCAGGTCGAACGCTGCCGCACGACCGATCGCTGCGGCCCGCTCGACCACACCGGGATAGCGGGCGAACCGTCGGAGCTGTTCTGCCCCCGAACGCAGATGTGCCCCCGCGGCGCCAGGAAGCCAGGCATCGATCTGATCGAGGCTGCGTCGCGAGCGCACCGCCGCCAAGGCGGTGGCCAATCGACGCTGAGCAGGTGTGGCGTAGTGGACGTTGTTCGTCGCCACGCAGCCGACGCCGACCTTTCCGGCGAGCGCGTGGAGCGCATCGTTGCGTTCGGTGTCGAGCGGATCACCGTGGTCCCACAGCTCGACCAGCACCCGGTCGCGCCCGAACGCATCGACCAGTCGTTCGAGTTCTCGCCGTGCGGCGGCAGGCCCACCAGCGACAAGCGCCGCCGGCACCGCGCCCTTGCGGCAACCGGTCAGCACCCACGCTTGCCCGGCCAGCGCTTCCACGATGTCGTCATGGGCGAACTGCGGCGCACCCTTCTCCCCAGCGAGGTGGCCGGTGCTCAACACACGCGACAAGCGCGCATAGCCGTTGGGACCGTCGGCGAGCACGAGCAGGTGCGTTCCCGACGGATCGGGCGCATGGGAATCGGGCACCCTGCCCGTGTCGATCTGGCGCGTGGTGTCGGCTTCGGATCGTCCGACCGAAGCCGACAGGACCTCGCCATGGTGTTCGGTCAGACCGATCTCGGCGCCGAAGACGGTGGGCAGGCCGACCGCCTTGGCGGCCTCGGCGAACCGCACGACTCCGTAGAGGCCGTCGTGGTCGGTGATCGCCAACGCCTCGAGGCCGAGTCGGGCAGCTTCGGTCGCGAGCTCCTCGGGGTGCGAGGCACCGTCGAGAAACGAGAAGTTCGAGTGGCAGTGGAGTTCGGCGTACGGCACGACCGGCGACCGCTGACCGGCGCTCGCGTCGAGATCCGCTGGCGGCTCGAACGGCTGGCGCTTGCGGCTCCATGCCGGACCGTCACCACCCGAATTCCACGACGGGCTTCCCGGCGCGCGCCCATCGCGCCCAGCCGCACCCTTCTTCGAGGCGTTGCCCGCACCCTTCTTCGAGGCGTTGCCCGCGACCTTCTTCGAGGCGTTGCCCGCGACCTTCTTCGAGGCGTTGCCCGAGAGGGCCGCTTCCAGTTCGTTCCATGACCAGGACGGGTTGTTGAACCCCACCCTCCCAGTATCGAACGTTTGTTCGCTTCGCGCAACCTCAGGCGGGACGAAGGGCGACGAGGGCGCCGCGGAGGCCGGGGTCGGCGCGCCCGATGGCGTCGTCCCATGTCAGCCAGTCGATCTCCTGGCTCTCCCCCTCGGGCGGTGCCGGATCGGCAGCCCCACCGTCGATGAGATAGCGCAGATCGAGGTGGGTGTGACCGCGTCCGCCGTCGTGCACGTCGACATGGATCATCTCCGGCACACCCTCGGCATCGACCGGGCCGGCGAAGGCGACCTCCAGTCCGGTCTCCTCACTGCATTCGCGCAGCGCCGCATCCCAGGGCGTCTCATCGGGGTCGATGTGACCGCCGGGTTGCAACCAGATCCCGAGCCGCTTGTGCTTCAGCAACACGACGCCTCGCTCGCCGACCACGATTCCCGATCCGGTGACGTGGACGTCGTCGACACGCTGATCGAGAGGATCACTCAGCGTGTCATAGGCCTCGAGAAACCGTTCGATTGCAGCGGCTTCGCGTTCATCCACGGGGATTCGACGAGCCACATCGTCACGGACTCGGGCTCGCAGGTCATCTGGATGCATCGACATGTGATCGGTGTAGCAGGACAAACGCGAATGACACGCGTGTGATTTCTTTCGATTTCTTCTTGAGTTCGCCAGTTCCGGGACCGATACCCAATGCAGGACACACACGACGACCCCCCTCCTTGGCGGAACTGGCGGAACTGGCGGAATCAATGGACAACGACATCAACATCGCACCTCGCATCCTGATCGCGGTCGACGATCCCGACCTCCGCCGAACCAGCGTTGCCGGGCTTCGAGCTGCGGGGTTCAGCGTGAGCGCCCCCACCGATGGCGATGCCGCGATCATGTTGGCCGAGTCGTTCTCCCCCGATGTGCTGATCGTCTGCTCCCGCCTCCGTGCGCCCGACGGTCGCCCGCTGCACGAACGACTCCGCGACTCGAGCGAGCAGTACCTGCTCTGCATCACCGAGGAAGGCGGACACCGCACGCGTGCGGCCATGCTGCACTCCGGCGCCGATGACGCCGTGTCCGTTCCCGTGTCCCCCGAGGAACTGTCCGCACGCTGTCACGCGCTCCTGCGTCGGCCCCGCCAGATGCAGGGCCGCGCCGACAGCGCCCTGACGTCGGTGCTCAACCTCGGCCCCCTGGTCATCGACCTCGGCCGTCGCGAAGTCCGCGTCGAAGACGAAGAGGTCGCCACGACCCGCATCGAGTTCTCCCTCCTCGAGCAGCTCTGTCGCCGCCCGACCGAGGTCTGCACCCGCGAGGATCTCCTCGATGCCGTCTGGGGCCCGACCTGGGTCGGCGACAACCACGTCGTCGACGTGCACCTGTCCAACCTGCGCCGCAAGCTCGACAAGGCCGCTCCGGAGATCAAGGTGATCCACACGGTGCGCGGCGTCGGCTTCCGTCTGGCCAACGACGTCACCGACCAGCTCGAAGTGTCACACCCCTTCGGGCTCGCGATCGCCTGACACGCACGCATCCAGCGACCCACACGACACTCAGTCGTATCGAGCGCTGATCCACCAACGCTGGTTCTCGGCGACGACGAGGTATCCGTCGTGGTCATCGGTGACCACCTGGAACCGCGCCTGACGTCGATGACGGTCGGGCTCCCACCAGCGCTCTTCGATGGGCCATGGCCCCGCCCAGGCAACGATCTGGCGCGGTCGGCCCCGACGCCATCCGTCGGCATCGCTGCCGACCAGGAGACGCAACGTTGCCGGCGACGCCGACACCACCCCACGGGCACTCACCGAGACCGGTCCTCCACGGTCGTCGAGCACCTCGGCCGGATGCGGATCCGCGAACACCGTGGCCGGCGATGGCGACGGCAACGCCCCGGGCCACGGTCCCGACGGGCCGCTCCCCGTGCCGGCGCGCGACACGGCGCGCACACGATGATCGAGATCGACCGTGGCGGCCGACACCCAGCGATACCGGTCCGCCGGAAGTCGACCACCGTTCCAGACCGGCACGGTGACCGCGTCGTCCGAGGTCAGCGTGGTCAGTCTGGCGATGGCGCGCGCCGCTTGGCGATCGGCTTCGGACTGGCCTCCCCACAACCCGAGTTGATGCCCATCGTCGGCACGCACTTCCTCGGGGGTCAGCCGAACGAGGCTGATCCCGCCGGTCAACTCCTGATCGCTCCCCCGGGGCAGCGCCACCCAGGCATCGAGTTGCCAGCGGACCCGCTCGACCATGGCGGATGCGGACAACCCCGCCGAACGGAACCACGAACGCTCCGAGCGCTCTCCGTGCTCCGACTCGAGCACCACGACCAACCGGGTACAGACCCGACCGTCGGCAGCGAGACCGTCGGCCAACTCGTCAGCCAACTGTTTGGCGACGAAGACCACCGCACTCGACTGCGCCGCAGGATCGTCGAGGACGTGGTCGATTCGACGCTCCGGGGCCGGGTCGGTCGTGCTGGTCGGGCGAACGTCGAGACCCGACGCCAGCCGATGTGCGTGAATCCCCGACGGCCCGAACCGACCGAGGACATCCGGAGCCTCGAGCGCAGCGAGGTCACCGAGTCGTCGCAGCCCCAGCCGCGAGAAGAGCTCGACCAGTTCGTGGTCGGTCTCCCCCAAGGTCTGCAACCATCCGATCGGCAACGAGGAACAGAACGCCGGGGACCCACCCGCGTCGACGACGACCGGAGCATCGCGACGAATCGACAGTCGGGCAGCGACGCTCGATGCAAAACGTCCATCGGCGATACCGATGCCCGGCCGCACCATCGATCGCACCACGACCTCACCGACAGCGTCCGCGAGACGTTCGCCCAGTGCGGCGTCACCGCCGAAATACCTGGCCGGCCCGCGAGCGAGCAGGCTGATCCATCCCGGCTCGACGACATCGAGCCGGGGTGACAGCTCGGCGACCGCCCTGACGACAGGCTCGAACTCGCGTGCGTCCCGGTCGACGTCACGGTCGATGATGACGATGTCGGGACAGCGGCGCTGCGCCTGCCGCCGGCGTTGGCCGATGACGACACCTTCGGTGGCAGCGGCCTGCGTGCGAGCGATCACCCGATTGGCGAACATGACCGCCGCGGGCACATCGGCGCGACAGCCTGCGGCGATCACCGGCCAGTCGGGAAACCAGACCGTGACGATGCGCGGCGGAGGGCCCATTGCTAGGCCGCGGGCATCGCCGTGTGGCAACGCCGTTGCCCGGGGAGACGCCGACCCGACGCCTCCACCACGACCTGCCGGTCGCGCAGGTGACCGTGGCCGTCACCCAGACCGGACCAGCGCGGTGCGTCGGTGCGCAAGACCCCATCGCAGTCCATCTGCCCCGGGTCGCCGAGCACGACCGCGACCACTTCCCGCCGGCGCAGACGCGTCGCGAGCTTGCGCATGGAACCGGCGTCGAGACCATCGGGCACCTGCAGCAGCAGCACGTCGAATCCGTCGGCGGCTGCCGCCACGACATCGACCCAGGCCGCACCCCGCCCGGTGGTGGCACCGGCGATCGCACCGGTGTCGACGGCCACGATGCGTTCGAGCGGCACACCCAGTTCGCAGGCCGCATCGAGGCCGATCGTCGGCAGATCGATCACCGCCAGCCACGCACCGGCAGCGATCGCCGGAGCGATGAGCGACAGCGCGGTGGAGGTGGCCGCAGCACCCTGGCAGGAGATCGTTCGACCGCGCACGAGTGCTCCTTCGTGGAACAGCGGGGCCAGTGACTCGTGGACCGGCAGGGTTCGTTCCCGAGCCAGCGAGAGCGGTGCGACGCGGTCGGTCAGCGCAGCGAGATCGAGAGCAGCTTCCATCCGGCCATGGTATCGAACACATGTTCGATACACCAGAGGCAACTCGTCACGATCGACGACGTGATGCCGTCAGCGTGGCGGGAACCAGCGAGGTGCGCTGATCAGGCGTTCTTGGCGTTCCAGCGCTCGCGAGCGGCGCGCCCACGGTCGAGGAGGTGCCCGGGAACCTTCTTGGCCGCCTCGGACAGTTCGGCGCCACCCTCACCGCTGCCGGCGCCGCCGGATGCGGCCGCGGCGGGCTCCTCCGGCTGGAGGTCTTCGAACGACGGTGGCTCGACGCCCGGCTTCCAGTACTGGTACAGCTCACGGACCAGATCGGCCAGGCCCTCGGAGTCGTGACCCTTCTGGAGGTCGACGGTGATGATGTTGGAGTACACGTGCACCGCGCCGACCTGACCGGTGGCGAACATCCGACGGGCCAGCTCGTCCGACGGCGTGTTGCCATGGGCATCGTCGATGCTGGCAAATCGCTCGTGGCCCATGCCCGACAGCGAACGGTTGATCTCGAAGCGAACGACACCTCGTGTCGAACTCGGCTTCTCGGTGACGGCGACCATCTGACCCATGAAGGCGAAACGCTAGCGCCCCGAGACGGCGCCGGACCCATTTGCGAAGGTCGTCACAGGGAGCCCTCGACGGTCGAACCCAGTTGTACGACCAGACCACGGTCGTCACCGCTGCCTCGAACCGCGACGATCGCCCCATGCCGGCGGCTCAACATGGCCACGGTGAACCCGTCGCCGGAACTCGACTCAGGGGTCCGGAACCCCGTCAATCCCACCACGTCTCCACCCAACTCACCGACCGGTTCGATGCCATCGCGACGGAACCAATCCGACATCACGACGTCCTCGGACACGTAGTGGACCTCGACGACGACCGAACCGCCCGCGTATCGGCACGACTCCTCCGACAGCGACTCCTCCGACACCGCGACGCCCACGGCCGAAGCGATCTGATCGGCGGTCCCGAGATCGCTCAACCGGACGCACGCATCCACCACCGCCACATCGGGCAGCGGCGGCAGCGTCGCTTGCGAATCCGGATTCGGCGCGGGGTCACCGATGAGCTCGGTCGGCGGCGGCACATTCGGGTCGATCGCGGGAACCGCGGCCGGATCCGCCGCAGGATCGGCGGCAGGGTCGGCATCGACGCTGGGGATGGTCGGCACGCTGCGCATCTCGTCCGACACGGTCGTGGTCGTCACCGCACTCGTTTCTTCGAGCCGGCTCCAACTGCATCCGTTCAGCAGCGCGCCCCCCACGGCCACCGCCGCGATCAGCACACCACTCCGACGCATCCGCCGCCCGTCTCGGACCATTCCCTCACGGTATCGGTCGCCGCGACACCGAAACCGTCGACCACCCCGCCCGCTCGCTCAAGATTTCGTCTGCATCACCCGCCGTCACGACACATCAGGTGAGTGCGGTCGCGAGGACGGCGGGGAACTCGGCGGGGGTGGTGGCCATCACGGTCGCGCCGAGAGCAACCAGCGCGGCCGCGTGATCGTGGTCGTAGGCCGGCGTGCCCTCGTCGCTCAGCGCCAGCAGCACCACGACGCTGGTGCCAGCGGCGACGATCTCGCCGACCCGCTGGCGCATGAGGGCCGCGTTCCCACCTTCGTACAGATCGCTGACGAGGAAGAGCACCGAGTCGCGGGGACGTTGGATCACCCGTTGGCAGTAGCCCAAGGCGTTGGAGATGTCGGTCCCTCCACCCAACTGGACGCCGAACAGCACCTCGACCGGGTCGTGGAGCGACGACGTCAGGTCGGTGACCGAGGTGTCGAAGGCGATGAACGTGGTGCGCAACGCAGGCAGTTGGGCGAGGACGCCACCGAACAGCGAGGCGTAGACCACGCTGTCGGCCATCGAGCCCGACTGATCGACGGCGATGATCACGTCGCGGGCAAGACTGCGCTGACGCCGCCCGTGCCCGATGAGCCGCTCCGGCACCAAGGTGCGTCGTTCCGGGATCCAGTGGCGCAGATTGGCAGTGATCGTCGTCGGCCAGTCGATGTCGCCCGGTCGGGGGCGCCGTGTGCGTGCGGCGCGCGCCAGCGCGCCGCGAACCGCCTGGCGTGTGGTGTCGGCCAACCTCCGTTCGAGATCGGCGAGCACCGCGGCGATGACCGCTCGTGCGGTCGCCCGCGTCTCGTCGGGGAGGTGACGGTTGAGTTCGACGAGCAGCGTCACGAGATGGATGTCCGGCTCGACGGACTGCAACAGCTCCGGCTCCAACAGGAGTTGCCGGAGGTCGAGCCGTTCGACGGCATCGCGCTGCAGGATCTGCACCACCGGCGTCGGGAAGTACCGACGGATGTCGCCCAGCCAGCGCACCACGCCCGGCTTCGAGCGGCCCAGGCCACCGCCGCGACCTCCGCGTGACCTGGGTCGTTCACCGTCGCCGTCGCCGCGGTCGTAGAGCGCACCGAGTGCCGCGTCGATCCGGGCATCGTCGCCACGCAGCCGTGCCCGTGGCGACGGCCCACCGCGCTCCCCCGGCCCGGCTCCCGCCTCGCCACCGGCACCCTCGGCCTCGTTGGCGTCGTCGCTGTCGTCGTCGTCGACCTGGTCGCGGTCGATGGTGTCCGCCGACGCGTCGTTCCAGACGTCGTCGACCGCCGAGCCGAGCAACATCCGCCAGCGGCGGCGGCGCTCGGCCTCCGACACCCGGGGCGCCGCTCCGACGGGCACCGTCATGCCGGAACCGTCGCGGTCGCGAGGCCGAGCATCTGTCGAACGGTCACCAGCACCGCGGCAGCTCGTTCCGCGTCGACATCCGCACCGAACCCACTCGAACTCGTCGGATCGACACCGACCAGCATCGACATCAGCTGCCGACGTTCCGCCGGTTCGAACGCGCCGAACGTCCGCCGCAACAACACGATCACGGCCTCGAACGCGTCGGGCGTCAACGACGACAACCAGCCGTCGAGCACACCGAGCAGGTCCGCGTCGTGCACCAGCACCGATCCCGACCCGGCGAGGAACCCTTCGACGAACGCGGCACCGCTTGCCGGCGGCGTTCCCGGAGACAACGCCTGCGACAGCCGTCGCTGCACCGCATCGACCGACCAGGTCCCTCCGTCGTGGAGGAGCCGGGTCGCGCGTCCCTGCACCAGGCCGTGTCCGGCACCGATGGTCAGGTCGACCAACACCCGCGGCAGGTCACGGCGCCGGGCCGGGTGGTCGAGGGTGGCGAGGGCAGCCTGCAGGCCCGTGAGTCGCTCGACCAGCACGCTGGCCGTGTCGTCGCCCACACCACGTGACTCGGGGACCAGCCCGGCGAGGATCCGCACGACCATGCCGTCGACGACGTGGCGCAGCGACGTCGCATCGGTCCCCCGGACGTCGCCGTAACGAAGTGCATTGGCGAGCGGCGGCAGCGTGTCGAGCAGTTGGCCGACATCGGGGTCGATCGCTGCCCGCGATGCGAGTCGGGCCACCGTCGGCTCGACCACCAACGGCAGCCCTGCGTAGAGCGCCTGTTCGATCACGCCGACCAGTTCGACGATCGCCACCGACGCGTCGGCGCGCTCGAGCAGCCGGGCCGTGGCCGCCGACTCGAGCGTGGTTCCGTATCCGGCCCGCTCGATCAACCGGATCGACAGCTCGGGTTCCCACTGCAGCTCCCAGGTCTCGCGGAATGTTCCCGATGACCCGCGGCCCTCGACCACCACACCCCACCCCACCCCCAGCGCGGAGAGCCGGTGGAGCAGATGCGACTTGCGCAGGCCGGTCGGAGTGCGCAGGTCGATCTCGACGACCGACGCGTCGGCCTTCGGCGGCAGCCGAGCCGACTTCTGCGCCTTGGCCACGTCCCGGGCCAGCGGCACCTGTGGAGCTGCCTCGGGAACCGCACCGAGCTGGTCGCCGATGACGAGTTCGCGCTGCACCAGGTCGAGGCCACCCATCACCGCGTCCGCTGCATCGAGCACTTCGGCGAGCCCGACACGAGGCCGACCGCGCATGGCGGCGAGCGACTCCGCGAGCCGGGTTCCGGCGATCAGGTCGTCGGGGGATGCGGAGCCACCGCGCGAGCGGATCAGCCGGGCGGCGTCGACGAAGAACCGTGCGACCCCGTCGGTTCCCGGATGCTCGAACACGTGGCGATACCACCCGGGACTGTCGACGCCCGCCGAGTACCCCGATGCCGAGGTCAACCGGCGATGCGTCCACGGCACCCACGCGACGGATGTCTTCACCTTCGGCAGCCCACGCAGGGTCGCCGCATCGGCCGAGACGTTCGGCGTCCCGACCGCACCGAGATCGAGGGCCGGCACGTGCCAGGCGCCGCACACCACGGCGACGCGTTCCTTCCCGGCCCGCACCGCGGCACGCATGGCGCGACGCATGTGTGCCTCGCGCTGCATTTCGCGCTGCGACGGGACGAACCCCTCGCGAGCGGCGCACATCGCGTCGGCCACCGCGTCGAACGCTGGAGCCCCGTCGCCGCGATGTTCGATCACGTCCTCCCACCAGCGTTCGGGATCGAGGTCACCCGCGGCCGCAGCGAGGTCACGCAGCGGATCCGGCGGCGCCGACTCGGTGAACAGCGCATCGTCGTCGCTCGCGACGGCGAGCGTCACGGACAACGGCAGGTCGATCGCCTCGACGTCGACGCCGTTGTCGTTCGCCCACCGCACCGCCTGCCATTCCGGGCTGAACTCGGCGAACGGAGCAAACGCAGCGCGAGCTGGCTCAGCGACGACGTAGCCGAGCAGTGACACCGGAGCCACGAGACCGGGGTCGCCGATCCAGCGCAGCGCTGCGGTCACGTCCGCGGGCATCTCCACCAACACGATGTCTGGTTGCAGCGCGTCGAGCGCGCTGACCACCGAGCGCGCCGAACCCGGGCCGTGGTGACGGATCCCGAGCAGCTCACAACTCACGGGTCGAGCGCGCGACAGGCGTCGTAGAAGTCTTCCCACCCGGCGCGTTCTCGCACGACGACCTCGAGGTACTCGCGCCAGGCCACCGAGTCGTGCGTCGGGTCGCTCACGACCGCTCCGACGATCCCGGCGGCGACATCGGTCGCCCGCAGCTCCCCGTCACCGAAGTGGGCGGCCAGCGCGACACCATTGGTGAGCACCGAGATCGCCTCAGCGGTCGACAGCGTTCCCGTGGGCACCTTCACGCTGTTGCGCTCGTCCTCGGTGAGCCCGGAGCGGAGTTCACGGAACACGGTCACGACCCGCCGGATCTCGTCGCCGGCGGCCGGCACCTGTGGCAATGCGAGCGCCGCCCCGAGTTCCGCCACGCGCCGACTCACGATCGAGATCTCCTCCTCGATGGTCGCCGGCAGCGGAAGAACGACCGTGTTGAAGCGGCGACGCAGGGCGCTCGACAGGTCGTTGACGCCGCGATCACGGTCGTTGGCGGTGGCGATCACGTTGAAGCCACGTACCGCCGCGATCTCGGTGTCGAGTTCGGGGACCGGGAGCACCTTCTCCGACAACACCGTGACCAGCGCGTCCTGCACCTCGGGCGGCATGCGTGTGAGCTCTTCGACGCGCACGATCGCGCCACGTTCCATGCCCCGATAGATCGGTCCTGGGACCAGCGCGGCCGTGGTCGGCCCGTCAGCCAGCAGCCGGGCATAGTTCCAGCCGTACCGCAAGGTCTCCTCGGTGGTCCCCGCCGTGCCCTGCACGAGCAGCGTCGAGTCGCCACTGATCGCCGCGGCCAGGTGTTCGCTGACCCAGGTCTTGGCCGTGCCCGGCACACCGAGCAACAGCAGCGCACGGTCGGTGGCCAGGGTCGCCACGGCGATCTCGACGAGCCGCTGCTGGCCGACGTACTTGGGGATGACGATCGTGCCGTCGGACAGTTCACCGCCGAGCAGGTACCGCACGACCGCCCACGGCGACAGGTGCCAGCCCGGCGGACGTTCCCGGTCGTCGAGCGTCGACAGCGCCGCCAGTTCATGCGCGAACTGGTCTTCGGCGTGGGGACGGAGCACGTCGGCGACAGTCATCAGACGACGACGTTACCCAGGGGGTGTCACACGACGATTCCCCGGGCGATCAGGACAGTTCGTCGAGCATCTGACGACGTGTCGTCGCGAGGTCGGCGAGGACGGAGGCGAGTGCATGGCCGATCGACGTCTCGCCGACACCGCCGAGTGCCCGTTCGATCTCCGCGAGCCCGTCTGGGCGTACCCGAGCGACGAGATTGATCAGCACCGCACGATGCGCGTGGACCAGCTCGCCACGGTCGATCGATGTCGCGAGCCGATGTCCGGCCGCGACGCCGTCGGCGCCCAGCAGGGAGACCAACTCGCCCGGGATCGGAAGGTCCGGAACCTCGCCGACGCTCTCGAGGTCGACAGCGACGGATCGGCCACGAGTGGCGAGAGCCGGCACGTGACCGACCAACCAGGTGGCCAGCGGCCCGCAGGCAGCCATGGCCCGGGCCCTCCTGACGGGATCCTTGCGGTGGCGCGCCAACACGTCGGGCACGAGCTCCGGCGGGAGGCGCCACCCGTTGGTGACGACCGTGAGCATCCACTCGTCCTCGAGCACCGGCCACGCGGTCGTGATGTGGAACCAACGCTCGACCGCTGCAGGGACGACCGTGCGGCGCTCGTCGGGATCCGGCGGGGCGAGCGGGCGCGCTGGAGCACCGGGCAGCACCCCCGCACGCCGCGCCGCAACCGCGGCTGCGACCTGGGCGAGCATGCGGTCGGAGGATCGGTCACGCACGGTGTCGTCGACGATGTCGGCGATCGGGTCGGGGGCGTCTGGTGGGTTGCGACGGTCGGTGCCGAGCATCGCAACAGCGACCAGTTCGGCCCAGTGGTCCTGCATCGTGGTCATGCCGCACCCACGAACGAGCGATCAGCACGTGGGCCGATGTCGATCGATCGGTCGTCGAGGTGCACCGTCAGCGGGACGACGCCGTGCGGGGTCCACTCGCACGTCACGTCGACGGGTTCGCCGGCACTCAACGCGAGCAGCACCGCCATCGGACGATCGCCTGCGGGCCCGCTGCCGGCCAGCAGCAGGACCGGCAGACTTCCCGTCTCGTCGGTGAGCACCCAGGACGATCCGGTCGTCGTCAGGGTTGCCCGGACGGTGAACGGCACACGGTCGAGCCAGGGTTCGGTGACGAGCATGCGCCCGATCTCGCCACACGCGCCGACGACATCGCTCGCCGGCGGGCGTGCAGTCAGCACCCAGTCACCGTGGCGATCGCCCATCAGCGCGCGCAGTGCCGGGCCCGGATACCGGTGGAGGTCGGCACGGAGGCCGGAGCCGACCACGAGTGACGTGTCGAGGCTCTGGCGGTAGGCCGCGAACGAGAGCAGCAGTGCCCAGCGGCCGCTGGCGGTCCCGCGCAACCAGTGCCGACGCACCTCGATGCGGTCCTCACGCGTGTCGCTGCGACCAGCGACGATCCAGTCGTCGGTGTCCGGCACCCCGGCGAGCACGTCGGCCTGGCGCACCTGCCATCCGACCGTCGTCGCCACGCCGTCGGCCAGGGCCCCGGGCAGATCGCCCAGGCGCCGTCCGGCCTGGGCGAGCAAGTGGAGGATGCCGAGTTCGGCGAGCACCTCGGAGTGCCACTCGGGCGATGCTCCGACCAGCCCCGCGAGACGACGGATGCGGTTGGCGAGACTCCCGGCCCGGGCGTCGACGAGTCGAGCGGCCAGCTCGTCCCAGGTGGCGTACTGGGCGAGCGAGGGGTCGGCGAGTCCCGTCCGCAACCGGTCGTCGAGCCATCGGTCGAGTTCGTCGAGACCGGCCCGCATGCGTTCGACGCGTTCGTCACGAGCGGCGTCACGCGACTCGGGAGGCACAGGATCCGGCGGGTCGTCGATGCCGGTGTCAGCGTCCCCCGTCTCGGGTGAGGTGGTCGGTGCGGCCGATTCGGGCGGCGCCGGCGAGGCGGGGGCGGTCGCCACACCATCGGGGCCCGACGGCACCGCGCCGACCGCCGTCGTGTCGCGTGCGGTGCGCGCCAACCAGGACTGGACCGCCGGTGGAGCGGCAGCCTCGGGGATCTGGTGCGCACACCAGAGCAGCAGGAGCGCGAGGGCGTGCTTGCAGGGTCGACGGCGGCTCGGGCAGGTGCAGGCGAACCGCACCTCGACGTGATCGACGAACGTGTCGTACGGCTCGGCGCTCGTGCCCTGACAGGAACCCCACAGCGCCCGATCGTCGGCGCCGCTCTTCGCCCATGATCCGGTCGTCGCGAGGGGCCGGGCAGCGGCGAGCGCAGCGGTCGATGGTGCAGCGGCGGCCACCTGCTCGGGCGACCACCGGCTCACGAGGCGGAGGAGCCGACGGTGACCGACACCGGGACGGCCGCTGCCGGCTCGGTCACCGAGTCGGCCGCCTGCTTGGCGTGATAGCTCGACCTGGTCAACGGGCTGGCCTCGACGTGGCCGATGCCGAACGACTGGCCGATGCGCTTCCAACGGACGAACTCGGCCGGTTCGGCGTACCTCGAGATCGGGAGGTGGTGGGAGGTGGGCCGGAGGTACTGGCCGATCGTCACGATGTCGACGCCGAGGCACGCGAGGTCGGCGAGGACACCGACGATCTCGTCGTCGGTCTCACCGAGCCCGACCATGAATCCGGTCTTGGTCGTGAGGCCTGACTGCTGGGCGTGCGCAAGCACGGACAGGGACCGGGCGTAACTCGCCGACGGGCGCACCGCCCGCTGGAGGCGCGGCACGGTCTCGATGTTGTGGTTGAGGACGTCCGGGCGAGCGGCGAACAACAACGCGAGCGAGGCGTCGTCACCCTTGGCATCGGAGATCAAGGTCTCGATGCGGATGCGCGGGCGGCGGCCCCTGATCGCCTCGACGCACGCGGCGACATGGGCCATGCCCCCGTCCGCGAGGTCGTCGCGGGCGACCATGGTCAACACGGCGTGGTCCAGGGCCATGCGATCGATCGCCTCGGCGACACGCTGCGGTTCGTCCGCCGCGGGCGCCAGCGGCTTGCTCGTGTCGACGAGGCAGAACCCGCACGCCCTGGTGCACCGTTCGCCGAGCACCATGAACGTCGCGGTGCCGTCGGCCCAACACTCCGAGAGGTTCGGGCATCCGGCGTCCTCGCAGACCGTGACGAGGTCGAGTTCGCGGATGGTCTTGCGCAACCCGGTCACGTTCTCGGTGAGTTCGACCTTGGGACGGAGCCACTCGGGTTTGCGCGTCTCGATCGACAAGCCGGCCGTGACGCCGGCGGCCTCGAGCCTGGCCGCAGCCCGATCGGAGACCAGCTTCACGGTCTCGCCCGGGCCCTCGCCTCGCGAGAACGCCGAGAGGTCTCGGCCGTCGGCAGCGTGCTTCCACGCCACGTCCTGTCGCTCGAGTCGGCCGTCGGTCCATCGGCGCGCGGCGAGTCGGGCCACCACGTCGACGACCTCGGCCATCGTGGCAGCGACGCCCTCCTCGGCGAGCGACGTCACCGGACGGTCGGCGATCCCACACGGCACGATGTGGTCGCGCAGGTAGGCCATGTCGGTCGACACGTTCAGGGCGAAGCCGTGCATCGTGCGGCCGTTGGACAGCCGCACGCCGATGGCACAGATCTTTCGGGGCTCGACCGCTGGGTCTGGGTGGTCGACGTCGAGCCACACGCCGGCGAACCCCTCGAGTCGCCCGGCAGTGGGCAGGCCCAGCTCGGCGAGCGCATCGATGACGAGACCTTCGACGTCGTGGACGTGTGCCGCTGCGCCGATCCGGTTGTCGACGTTCAGGATCGGGTAGCCGACGAGTTGCCCAGGGCCGTGGTACGTGATGTCACCACCGCGCTTGACCGGCACCAGCTCGGCGCCGACCGCTGCAGGCTCACAGCGCAGGTTCGTCGACAGGTCGGCACGTCGACCGTGCGTGAAGACGTGCGGATGCTCGAGCAACAGCAGATGCTGGTCGTGGCCGCGCCCGAACAGCGACGTCTGCACCGCCAGCGCCTCGCGGTAGGGCACCCGGCCCAACCAGCGGACGCGGAGCGGCTCGGTCACGGTGATGTGTGGTGACCCGAACTCGTCAGAGTTCGGTGGACCAATCCTTCGTCTCGAGGATCTCCTTGACCCGGGCGAGGAACCGCGCCGCGTAGGCACCGTCGAAGGCACGGTGATCCCAGCTCATGGCGAGGTTGCCGACCGGGTGGATGGCGATCGCCTCGCCGCCGTCGGGTCCTGTCGTGACGACCGGCTTGCGCACGATCGCGTCGGTCGAGATGATGCCGACCTGGGGCTGGTTGATGATCGGCATGGTGAGCACCGAACCGGCCGAGCCGTTGTTGCTCAGGGAGACGGTGCCGCCGGAGATCTCGTCGGGGCTGAGCTTGCGATTGCGTGCACGGTCGGCGAGGTCGGAGATCTCGGTGGCGATCGCGGCGAGACGCTTGGTCTCCGCGTCGCGCACGACGGGGGCGAGCAGCCCCTCGTAG
>JBAWHL010000505.1:0-2291 GCA_049593815.1 Ilumatobacteraceae bacterium
GGGTTGACCAGCACTCGGAAGTCGTCGTCTGCGAACTCGGCGGGAAGCGACGGCCGGATGACGTGCTCGATCAGGTCGGGCTTGATGGTGGTCTCGGCATTGATCCCCGGGTTGTGCTGGGTCGAGATGAGGACCGTGGTGAGCGCGACGGGCTTGTTGCCCTCGTAGTCGAAGGTCACCTGGGTCTTGCCGTCGGGACGCAGGTACGGCACCTGGCCGGACTTGCGGACCTCGGCGAGGCGCTCGGCCAGACGATGCGCGGTCCAGATCGGCAACGGCATCAGGTCGGCGGTCTCGTTGCAGGCGTACCCGAACATCATGCCCTGGTCGCCGGCACCCTGCAGGTTGAGCTGATCTTCGCCGGAGGTTCCCGAGCGCACCTCTTCGGAGGTGTTCACGCCCTGGGCGATGTCGGGGCTCTGCTCGTCGATCGAGACGATGACACCGCAGGTGTTGCCGTCGAAACCGTAGAGCGCGTTGTCGTAGCCGATCTCGTTGATCGTCTCGCGAGCGATCTTGGGGATGTCGACATAGGCCGATGTCGTGATTTCACCGGCGACGACACAGAGGCCCGTCGTGAGCAACGTCTCGCACGCCACGCGTCCGTGTGGATCCTCGGTCAGGATGGCGTCGAGGACCGCGTCGGAGATCTGGTCGGCCATCTTGTCCGGGTGGCCTTCGGTGACGCTCTCGGAGGTGAATGTGTACGTGCTCATGCAAGGTCCTGTCGATGTAGTGAGCGAATGGAGACGATGGTGTCGATGACGGCCCGAGCGACATCTCGCTTCGATGCGAGGTCGATCTCGACAGGCTCCGCGTCGGGCCGCAACATCGTAACCGCGTTCGTGTCGTGAGCGAAGCCGACCTCGGGGGCCGCGACGTCGTTGGCGACGATGAGGTCGAGGTGCTTCGCGTGGAGCTTCTCGGTCGCGTTGGCGATCAGATCGGCGGTTTCCGCAGCGAAGCCGACGAGCACCTGACCGGGGCGCTTGGCCGCTCCGAGTCCCTTCAGGATGTCGGGCGTCGGTTCCAGCACGATGTCGGGAGCGCCGTCGCGCTTCTTCAGCTTGCCGGCCGCGGCCGCCGTGGGTCGGAAGTCGGCCACCGCCGCGGCCATCACGATCACGTCGTGGTCGGCGGCGGCCGCGGTCATCGCCGCCTGCATCTCGGCCGCGGTCTCGACCGCGACGACCTCGACGCCTGCTGGTACGGGCAACGATGCGGTCGACACGAGCGTGACGCGGGCGCCCCGACTCGCCGCCTCCGCAGCGATCGCATACCCCTGCTTGCCGGAACTCCGGTTGGCGATGACGCGGACCGCGTCGATCGGCTCTCGGGTCCCACCGGCGGACACCACCACGGACGCACCGGAGAGGTCGCTCGGACCCAGGACGCGCTCGATCGCCGCGACGATCGTCGCCGGGTCAGCCAGACGACCCGCGCCGACGTCACCGCCGGCGAGGCGCCCCGACTCGGGTTCGACGATGTGGACGCCACGCTCACGCAGCACGGCGATGTTCTCGACGACGCTCGGGTGCTCCCACATCTCGGTGTGCATCGCCGGGCAGACCACCACGGGCGCCCGCGTCGCCAACAGCGTGTTCGTCAGCAGGTCGGTCGACAGCCCCATCCGGTACGCGGCGATCACTCGGGCGGTCGCCGGAGCGACGACGATCAGGTCGGCACCCTGGCCGATCTGGGTGTGCGGAATCGGGGTCGTCGGATTGTCCCACAACTCGGTCTGCACCGGCTCGGAGGCCAGCGCGCTGAGTGTGGTCCGCCCGATGAAGTGACCGGCGCTGTCGGTCATGATCGGCACCACGTGGGCGCCGGCGTCGACGAGTCGACGGCTGAGCTCGATGGCCTTGTAGGCCGCAATGCCCCCGGTGACGCCGAGAACGATCCGCTTACCTTCGAGCATCGCTGGCTCCTCTCGGCCGCCGGCCATCGGACCGCATCAGCCGATCGAGGATCAGGAGTCGGTGGACTCCGCTGCTGCGGCGTCGGCCATCGCCTGCGCTTCGGCCTCGGCGTCGAACTCCGGCTCGGCGGGAATCTCCGGAGCCTCGGCCCAGATGATCTTCTCCTGGGCGATCTCCTCGAAGCCGATCGAGAGCGGCTTGCGAGCGACCGACGACACCTGCGGCGGGATCATGTGGCCGAGGCCGTCACCGAGCTGGTTGAAGTAGGAGTTGATGTTCCGGGCGCGGCGTGCAGCCAGCGTGACCAGGGTGAACTTCGAATCGACCTTGTCGAGAAGACTCTCGATGGGCGGATTGATCATCGTGTCG
>JBAWHL010000506.1:0-8619 GCA_049593815.1 Ilumatobacteraceae bacterium
GGTCCGGTGGCGCCGTTCGAGATGCCCGAGCGTGGTACGCAGCGAGAACGTCGGGACTCAGGACGTCGCTGCCGGCCCCGGATTTTCCGGCGCGGAAGAAGCGGCGCTTGTCCGTGAGGACGGATGAGGGGTCGGGCACGAGCGCGTCGCCGTTGGCCTGCATCGAGGCGAAGGTGGCCGCGTGCGCGAGCTCGTCGACTCGGTCGGCTCTGACATCGATCTCGAGCAGGTCGGCGATCCGCTTCATCTCCCCGTTCAGATCGTGCAACAGGTCAGCGTAGTGCACGAGCACGACGTTGGGCTCGTCCTGTCGACTCCCCGCATCGTTGAGATGGTGGAACATCCCGCCGAACGAGTCGAGATCGTCCTGTGCGGTTGCTTCCGATTCGATCCAGTCGGCGAGCCAGTCATCGAGTGGCGGCAGCTGTCTGGGCCGGGCGAGGTCCGGATCGCCGGTGAGTTCGGCGAGACGTTGGCGGTTGATGTTGAGAATCTGGTGATACAGCGACGCGGTTGCGCCGAGCGGGTGTCGGCCGACCGTGGCGGTTCAAACAACCGGGGGCAACGGCGACGCCGTGGTCAGGTGAGCACGAGCTCGAGACGTGCGTAGCTGGTCTCCATCCCGTCGACCATGCCACTGCCGAGCACGATATCGCGGACTTCGGCGCTCGGATAAGTGATGACGAGGCTCAAGAGCACCCCGTCGCGACGCGGGAGAATCGTCATCTCGTTCAGGGTTCCCGAACCCTCGATCCCGATCATGCGCTCGGTCGTGACCGCCCGGTGCGGCGGATCGGACTCGACGAGCTCTCCCTCGAAGCCGAAGCGCCCAGGTGCGCCGTCTGCGGGTTCATCGTCGGGTTCCCACTCGTAGCGGTACCCATCGCCGACCTCGGACGCCACCTCGCACACCGGCATGTTCCAGCCGTCGGGGCCACGCAACCATTGCTTCATCAGCGCCGGATCGTGGTGGGCCTGCCACACCTGCTCGACGGTGCCGCGGATGACGCGCGAGATGCGCACCTGAGTGGCGGACAGGACATCGAGTTCTGTCCCGTTGCCAGCAGCGAACGACGCGAGATCGGCAAGCACCTGGTCGATCTGGCCCATGGCCGACTCCATGCCCTGCTCCATGCCCATCTCGAGCAGCTGCTCGAGTTGATCGAGGGAGCCGAAGTGCGTAGTGGTGGTCAGGCGTGAGCCGCCGTCGGTGTCTTCGAACGTGAAGGTCATGCGCATCGACGGCATCGCGTCGTTCTCCTCACCGTCGTCACCGGCGAACCCGTCGCGGACCTCGAAGGACGCGCCGGCGTCGACGGCGAGGAACTCCCAGAATCCGCCGGAGCGTTCTCCGTCTGGTCCGGTCATGAAATAGTGGGACCGGCCGCCAACGAAGACGTCATGGCGGGTGAACGTCGCTGGCCATTCGGTGGGTCCCCAGAACTTCTCGATCTGGCGGGGGTCGGTGTAGGCCTCCCAGAGTCGCTCACGGGTGGCAGCGAAGTCGGCCACGACGGTCATGGTGAGTGTGTCGAGATTCTTGTCGATCGAGGTGATGGGCATGTGGTGTCCTTGTCGTTTCCTTGTGCTGTCGAGTTCAGGGATGCTGGTCGCCCGTGTCGGCGAGCAGCGCGTCGAGGCGGTCGATGCGTGAACGCCAGATCTGCTCGTACCTGTCGAGCAGTGCCTGGGCGCGCCGGATGGCGTCGAGGTTGCCGCGGACGATCCGCTCACGGCCTTTCGGGTGTTTGGTCACCAGACCTGCCCCCTCCAGCACGGCGACGTGCTTCTGCACCGCAGCGAACGACATGTCGTAGGCGCCCGCCAGCTCCGAGACCGAGGCCTCACCGCCGAGCGTGCGCCGCACGATGTCACGCCGGGTCGAATCGGCCAGGGCCCGGAAAATCCGGTCCACCTCACCATCGCTGAGCTCGACATCGCCATGCACAACCATTTGGTTGCACGTTAGGGAATCATCGACGCGCTGTCAAGGCTGGAGACGCACCTGTGCGTCGTTCTCCGCCGCCACCGATGGCGTGTCGGTCCGATGCACGGGCGGTGTGTCCACGACATTCATCATGATCCTCCATCTGCTGGACATCGTCTCAGCAGAGGGTTCGACCACAGCCCCGTCCCGAATACTGCGTGGCACCCCTCACCCACCCGAACTGACAACGGGGTGTCACGGGGTTCACGGGACGTGGGCGTGGCCGCCTGTCCTGCGTCGGAGCACGCAGAAGGCCCGGAAACGCAGTGTTTCCGGGCCTTCCAAATTGGTGGCGGGGGCAGGATTTGAACCTGCGACCTTCGGGTTATGAGCCCGACGAGCTACCGAACTGCTCCACCCCGCGACGAAGTGAGAGATCAGAATACGCCCGGATCGGCGCGATGACAACGCTCTGATTCCGTGACCTCGCCACCGAGGTCCTTCCGACCTTCCCGCCAGCGAGCTCGGCTACTCGACGGGTGCCTTCCACTGGTTGAGGTAGGTGACGTCGGTGGCGGGGCGGCGCGGCGCCGGGGTGAACGTGTCACCGGTGTAGTAGCCAACGGCGAGCAGGCAGACCTGAGTGACCGACTCCGGAATGCCGAGCAGATCGGCGATCTCGGCCTCGTGCTCGAGGTGGAACGTCGTCCACGCCGAGCCGATGCCGCGAGCGCGGGCGGCGAGCTGGAAGCTCCAGACGCCGGGCAGCACCGAGCCGTAGTAGCCGGCCGCTCCGCCCTGTGTCGACGGTGACAACGGCGGACGGTCGAGACGCAGCGAGATCACGAGCGCCGGAACCTCGGCGAGATGATCGACCAGGAACGTCGCCGAGTCGATCACGCGCTGGCTGCGGTCGTCCGAGCGGGCCTCGGAGTTCATCGCCAGGTACGGACGACCGACCTCGGCGAAGCGCTCGGCGATCTTCGCCTTGAGGTCGGGGTCGTCGATGATCATCCACCGGTTGCGTTCGAGGTTGCCACCCATCGGCGCGTGGCCGGCGATTTCGATGCATTCCAGCAGCTCGTCGTAGGGGACGGGGCGACTGAGATCGAGGCGCTTGCGCACCTGCTTGGTGGTCGAGAGGAGTCGGTCGGCTTCGTCGAGATCGAAGCCCGTGGTCGGGTGTGGTGCCATGAGTGCCAGGATGGCATTTCGGGCGTCGCTCGCCGCTACGTTGCGCGCGTGCCCTCGCCCACCCCCGAATCCAAGGACGTCTCGCGCGGCCTGATCGGTGCGGCAATCGCGGTCTGCGCATGGTCGACCGGCACGGTGCTCGCCAAGGGCATCGACATGGGCGGGCTCGCCACGGGCTTCTATCGCTTCGCGTTCTTCGCGATCATGATCGTCGCGTGGATGCGGTTCTACGGCACTCCGTTCCGCCTCCGGGTCATGCGATATTCGCTCTGGGGCGGGCTCGCGCTCGGCGCGGACATCGCACTGTTCTTCTCCGCCGTGAAACTGACGAGCATCGTCAACGCGACGATCATCGGATCGATGCAACCGATCGTCGTCGGCGTCATCGCCGCCCGGTTCTTCGGCGAGAAGATCCGGCCGCGCGATGCACTCTGGTCGCTCGTCGCCCTCGGTGGCACGCTCGTCGTGGTCCTCGCCTCAGCGGGTGACGCCAACACCGACGTGCTCGGCGATCTGCTGGCCCTCGCGGCGATGCTGTCGTGGAGCGCGTACTTCATCACGTCGAAGAACTCGAAGAAGACGATGACGTCGACCGAGTTCACCGCCGGGACGGCCATCTGGACAGCACTGATCTGCGCCCCGCTCGGCCTCGCCTTCGGACAGGACATGTCGTGGCCCACCATGCAGAGCTGGGCGATCCTCATCGCCATGGCGCTCGGTTCCGGCCTGGTCGGACATGCGCTCATGAACTGGTCACTCGTGCGCATCCCGCTGTGGATCGGGTCGACGTTCACCCTGCTGATCCCCGTCTTCTCGGCGCTGCTCGCATGGATCTTCCTCGACGAGGCGGTCTCACTCGCGCAGGGGCTCGCCATGGCCGTCGTCATCGGCGCCCTGGCGATCGTCGTACGCGGGCAGTCGAAGCCGGCCGCTGCGTCGTCACCTCTGGCCGCGGCGACCATCGACGGCGCCGATCGCACCGCCGACCCGGTCGCCGAGCACCTCACCGACGATCAGTAGCCTGCGTCCGTGTTCGATGTGAGCGGGGTGGAATTGGTCGGCTACCTGGCGTCGGCGCTCGTCGTGCTCGCGCTGACGATGACCTCGGTCGTCCGGCTCCGCATCCTCTCGCTGTGCGGTTCGATCACGTTCCTGGCCTACGGCATCCTCATCGGCTCGGTTCCGATCATCATCACGAACGCATCGATCGCATGCATCAACACGTGGCACCTTCGCAAGGAGTTCGCGTCCGGCACGCGACGCGGGGTCGGGCTCGGCGTGTCCCACATCCGCGCCGACTCGCCGTTCCTCCACGACTTCATCGAGTACCACCTGGACGACATCCACGAGTTCCAACCCGACTTCACGATGCCTGCAGGTGACGACATCGTCACGTTGCTGTTGACGCGTGACAGCCTGCCTGCGGGCGTGGTGGTCGGGCGCCGTGACGGGACCACGCTCACGATCGACCTCGACTACGTGCTCGCCCCCTACCGCGATTCACGACTCGGCCGTTGGCTGTATGGCGCCGGCGCCGAGGTCTTCCGCAATGACGGCTTCACGGTGCTGCGAACGGCTGGCACGACCGACACCCATCGCAAGTACCTCGAACGCATCGGCTTTCGCCCGTCCACCGATCGTCCCGACGTGTTCGAGCTGACCCCGTAGCGGACCGCAGCCCCACGGCACGCGACGCTGTACAGCACACACACGTCACGTCGGGTCATCCGGGAGTCGCCGGCCGGGGTCGGGTACCGTCTCCGAGAGCGACCAGAACGAGGATCCATGGGACTTTTCAAGAAGAAGCGCACGGCGAAGGACGCGACAGCCGCCGAGCTGGCGGAGCTCCGCGAACGAGTCGCCACGGCTGAACAGTCGAAGGCCGAACTGGAAGCTCGACTCAGCGTTCTCGACGTGGCCCGCGCCGATCTCGACAGTCGCCTGGCCACCCTCGATCTCGGCGTCGACACGATGGGCCAGCAGCTCGTGCGACTCTCCTCGGTCACGAACGAGACCAACCTGCGAGTCAAGACGATCGACGAACGCGTGGCCAGCGCCGACATTCGCGTCGATGCGATCGCGCACCGAGTTGGCGACGTCGAAGATCGAGCAGGCGCGTTCGACGAGGTCAACGAACGGTTGCGCGAACTCTCCGAGGCAGCGACCACGGCGCCACCGGCACCCGCCAGCACGCCCGCTCCCCCGCCACCACCACCAGCCCTCGAGGCAGCCCCGTCGATTCCGCCACCACCACCGGTCACACCGATCGACACCCTCGGCGAACACAGCGGCGAACACAGCGACGAACAGCTCGACGAACTCCGACAACGCATCGCGGAACTCGCCGACCAGGTCGCCTCGGTCGATGGGCGGGTCACGAGCGTGTCGACGGAACTCGCGAACCAACTCACCGAGCTGAGCCGCGACATCGACGAGTTCGGCCAACGCACCGCGGAACCCGCCGCCGCCGACGGGTCGGTGGACACCGCCGAACTCGAAGCGCGCGTCACCGAGCGGATCGACACAGCACTCGACGACGTCCTCGACACGACCGAGCGGCTGGCTGCCGAACAGGCCCGCTACGAGATCCAGTTCCGAGCCGACCTGGCCGAACTGGCAGAACGTCTCCGCCGACCCGGCAACGCCTGACCACCCGCCGCGTGCAGCGGCCTGCTCGACCGCCAGCGCCGATCAGCGGCCTGCGTCGACTCAGGGATCGAGCAGCTCGACGGCCTGGGCGATCAGCGCTCGGGCCTCGTCGATGTTCGCCTGGTACAGGCCGAGGTCTCCGTCAGCGAGTGCCGCATCGGCCTCGGCGAACAAGGCGTCGGCCTGGTCGAGCAATGCTTGGGGTGTCGCGTCGGACGGCACGTCGGGGTCGGTCACGTCGGGATCGGTCGTGTCCGGATCCGTCGTGTCGGGATCGGTGTTCCCGTCGGGCTCGGTCGGACGATCGATCTCCTCGCCGAGATCGCCTTCGAACCCGGGGAAGAGTTCGGCCAGCGCCTCGCCGACCGTGTCCGCCAGTACGGACTGATCGTTGTAGGACACGATGACGGAGCGGTACTCGGTCACCGAACCGACATCGGCCGAGTTCTGTGGGACCGACACGTAGTACGGGCGGATGTAGATCAACCCACCGTTGACCGGCACCAGCTGCAGGTCACCGAAACGAACCTCTGATCCGCCACCGCCGACGTTGTCCAGCGAGATCCGCTGCGAGATCGCCTGCGTCGACTCGGCATTGCCGGCCACGCGCAGCGGCCCATCGGGCAGTGACGGATTCTCGACGATGTAGGTGGTCAGCTGGCCGTAGGTGTCCGGGTCGCTCGACGCCGTCATGTACGCCTGGAGCTCCGTACGTGCGTCGTTGGAGGAGAACGGAACGAAGGGTCGCAGGATCACGAACTCCTCGTCGACCGGCTCGCCCTCCGGCGCCGTGTTGAACACCGTGTAGTACGGGATGAACCGTTGCGCGTCGGACTCGGTGGCGAAGGTGTTCTCCGCAGCGGTGTTGTCACTGTCGTCGGTTGCCACCCCACCGGTTGCTGTCGTCGTGGGCCGATCCCCTGGTGCCTGAGCGATCGACCAGGCGTTGCCATCACGCTGGAAGAAGAGCGCCGGGTCGATGCGGTACTTGGAGTAGACGTCGGTCTGGATCCGGAACAGATCCTCGGGGTAGCGGAGGTGCTCCGCGAGGTCGGTCGGCATCTCCTCGAACGAGGTGAAGAGGTCCGGGAACGCACCTCGCCACGCCCGCAGGATCGGATCCTGCTCGTCCACGACATAGAACGTGACCTCACCGGAGTAGCCGTCGACGACGGCCTTCACGCTGTTGCGGACGTAGTTGTCGTTGTCGCTCAGACCGGACTGCGGCGACCGCTGCACATCACCGATCCGCTGGCCGTACGGGTAGCGGCTCGTCGTCGTGTAGGCGTCTGTCACCCAGAGGACCCGACCGTCGACGGCGACCGGGTACGGGTCGGCGTCGTAGGACAGGAACGGGGCCAGCTTCTCGAGCCGGTCGTTGATGCCCCGCACCCAGAGCATCTGGGAGTCGGCGTTGATCGCACCGGAACCGAGCACGTTGTAGTCGAGGAACGCGAGGGCGAACGCGGCGCGGCGGGCGAAGGAGTTCATCTCCACGCCGTCGGTGCCTTCGTAGGTGTGTGGTTCGTCGCAGACCCGCTCGGACGACCCGCTGTTGGCGATGGCGTAGCCGGTCAGCGTCGGGCTGAAGTACAGCTCGGGCCGCTCGAGTTCGACCGTGCGATAGTCGGGGCGCTGGCTCTCCAGCACCCGTCCCGTCGGTGCCACCACGAGGCCGCATCCGCGTGTGTTGATCAGGTGGAGGCCCTGCCAACTCTTGTTGGTGACACCGCTCAGCTGCAGTTCGCGGGCGGCGATCAAGACCTCTTCGGGGTCGCCGTCCTTGGAGTCGGCAAGCACGTAGCGGTCGACGTCGAGGTCGTCGATCGTCAGGCCGGCGAGTTCACCGCGGTCGACGAGGAAGCGGGTCTCCATCTGCGCCGGGTTCAGCAGTCGAACGTTCTCGAGCGGGCTCAGGTCGTCTTCGACCGCCGCCGCGTTCAGGGGTTCGAACTCCTTGGTCCGGACGTCCACCTCGGTCAGCCCCAGCGCTCGGCGGGTCGCATCGACGTTGCGGGTGATGTACTCCTGCTCGCGCACTTCCTGGTTCGGGTTGACGACGAGCGCCTGCACCACGGCCGGGTAGATGACCCCGCCGACGAGTGCGACCACGAGCCACAGCGCCGAAGCGATCAACGGAAGCCTGAACGAACCGGAACGAACGACCCACAGGTACAGGCCCGCGGTCAGGAGCGCGATCAGGATCAACAGCATGATCGCCGGCAACTGCGCCTTGACGACGGAATAGGTCGCGCCCTGCACGATGCCGGTTTGGTTGTTGGTGACGTCGTAGCGGTCGAGCCAGTAGTCGCCGGCCTTGATCACGGCGAGCACAGCGAGGAGCACGGCGATGTGCGCCTTGGTCGCCTGGCGAATCACCGGCAGCGGTGAGACGAACACGACGCCGCCGTTGAGGATGTGTGCCGACGCGGTCAGCAACAGCACGATGATCAGCGACGCGAAGAGCCAGTTCAACACGAACGACAGGAACGGCAGCTGGAACACGTAGAAGCCGACGTCGGCACCGAACTGGGCGTCGGCGATGCCGAACTCGCGTGCGTTGCGGAAGAGGAGCCACTCCTGCCACATCGCGACGGCGGGGATGGCGAGGATCAGAGCGAAGATCAGGCCGATGCCGTACCGCAGCAGGCGCAACCGCTGACCGAACAGCTCGTGGAATCGTTCGACGTACGGATGGACGTTCGCCGGGAACGACGACGGGGCCGTGCGGTCGGCGATGAAGAGGTTGATGCCGGCGATGATCGCGAACACCAGGAAGAATCCGATGAACAGCGTCACCTTGGCGCTGATCACTCCCCAGAAGACATCGTTGCGGCCCAGCGCGTCAT
>JBAWHL010000507.1:0-4646 GCA_049593815.1 Ilumatobacteraceae bacterium
GTTGCGATCTCGGCTGATCGCATCACGGCGGTGACCGACCTCGCCGACGGTGGGGTCACCGGTCGGGCCACCCGAGAGATCGATGCCACGGACCGTCTGGTCACCCCGGGCTTCGTCGACATCCACACCCACCTCGACGCGCAGTTGGCGTGGGATCCGATCGGCACCTCGAGCTGCTGGCACGGGGTCACCAGTGTCGTGATGGGGAACTGTGGCGTCACGTTCGCGCCCTGCAAGCCCGCCGATCGCCAGACACTCGCCGAGATGATGGAGAGCGTCGAAGACATCCCGAGCGACGTGATCCTCGACGCGCTGCCCTGGGATTGGGAGACGTACGGCGAGTACTACGCCACGATCGATCGGCTTCCCAAGGGGATGAACGCCGGTGGGCTCGTCGGTCACAGCGCGTTGCGCACCTACGTGATGGGGGAGGGCGCCCTCGACGACACCCCGGCGACCGGCGACGAGATCGCGGCGATGGTCCGGTTGGTCGACGAAGCGATGTCGGCCGGTGCGTTGGGCATCTCCACGAGTCGTACCTTCCTCCACAAGGTCCCCGACGGACGACCGATTCCTGGAACGTTCGCTGCTGCCGATGAGCTCCTCGCGTTCGCTGAGGTGCTGTACGACCACGGCGCAGGGGTGTTCGAGGGGGCGATGCGTCTAGGGGAACGTGACAACGATGCGCTCGACAACACACGGGCGGAAGTCGCCTTGATGGGGGAGATCAGCCGGCGCAGTGGCCGTCCGGTCAGCTTCGGGCTCACGCACAGCAACCGGCGACCCGATCTCTATTCGCGCGTCATCGACTTCGTGAAGACCGAGAACGCGCAGGGCGGGAACGTCCGTCCGCAGACGACCGCACGGGGCGTGGGCATCCTCTTCGGACTGGAGACCCGGACCCCGTTCGACCGGGCTCCGTCGTGGAAGGAACTCCGCGCCGCGGTGAACGGGCGCAAGCTGCAGCTGGTGCGCGACGTCAGCTTCCGTCAGACGCTGATCAAGGAAGCCGACATGCACGGCACGCCGATCGATCTCGACAATCTGTTCGTGCTGCCGCCGGGCGACGCGCGCTACGACTGCAACCCGGAGAACTCGCTCAGCGCGATCGCGACGACTCGAGGCGTGAGTCCGGCCGCTGCGTTCATCGAGCTCATCCTCGAGACCGACGGTGCCCTGGTCGCCAACATGCCGTTCCTCAATCAGGACCTGGCGGCGGTCGAAGCGATGCTCGACGATCCGCTCGTCACGCTCGGCCTCGCCGATGCCGGTGCCCATGTCGGACAGATCATGGACTCGAGCCAACCGACGTTCTTCCTCACCTACTGGGTGCGCGAACTGCAGCGGTGGAGCATCGAGGAAGCGATCCGGCGACTGACGTCCGACACCGCCGATCTCTTCGGCATCCACGATCGTGGGCGGCTCGTGGCGGGCTCGTTTGCCGACGTGAACGTCATCGACTTCGAGGGGCTCCGCCTGCCACATCCCGAGTACGTGCACGACCTCCCTGGTGGAGCGGGTCGCTACGTGCAGGGGTCGAGTGGTTACGACTACACGCTCGTGAACGGCGAGGTCTTCATGGACCACGGCGAACACACCGGCGCGCTGCCGGGCCAACTCCTCCGCTCGAACTGACCCAACGTCGCCGAGGCGATGCGCCGTGGTTCAGAGGCGTCGGGTGAGCTCGACGTACACGGCCTCGCCGGCGAGCGCGATCAGTTCGTCCGACATCGAGTCGATCACCCGGTCGGTGCCGCTGTAGGCCTCTCCGCCGTCGTCGCGTTCGGTGCAGCACCACGCCATCTTCGTGCCGTGTTCGCCCCAGTCGGCTCGGCTCCACCGGCGGACGGTCGCGGACTCGGAGTGTTCGTCGATCTCCTGCCAGTCGATGCGCAGCGGGAGTTGCCAGCACACCGACGGCTTCCACTCCGTCGGGGAATCACCCGACTCGAGGGCGGCGATGTGCAGGGCACACCCCTCACCACCCGCGAAACCGGGTCGGTTGAGGAAGATGCAGGCGCCGTCGACGACTCGGGTGTGTGTTCGTTCCCGATCGCCGAAGATCCCGTTCGCTTCGCCGTCGCTCATGCCGTCATGAGCGTGGGCATGGAACTGGAACTGCTCGGGTGTGAGCATCGCGGCATAGGCGTCGACGTTCATCGCCTCGGCCTGCCCCGGCGGGCCATCACCGAAGTGCGCGCCGAGGGAACAACATCCCTGCTCGAGTTCGCTCGCGGGGCGATCCAGGATTCCCTTGCAGCCGTTGCCGTAGAGGCAGGTCCAATTCGACTCGAGAAACTCGCGTTCGAAACGCCAGACCGTGTCGTCGGTGGTGATCTCGATGAAGTCCCCGGTGGTCGGTTCGTCGGTGCCGCTCACGAAGCGCTGCTCATGACTCGGTGAAGAAGACGGTTCGGCCGGTCGTTCCGAGGTCGACGGGTTCGGCTTCGGCATCTGTGTCGACCGTGGTGAGGACCAGCCGACCGTCCTGCTCGACAGCGGTTGCGGTGGCGTCGGGGGCGAGGGCGACCAACACGTTGCCGTCGACGCGCTCGACGCCTTCGCCGCCGATCAGGTCGTAGCCGTCGTCGTCGCCGACGCCAAGGGTGCAGCCGTCGGCGGATCGTGTCGACGGGTCGGCGGCGACGTCGGCTTCGAGGAGCGTGGCGCCGTTGGTCAGGTCGACGATCGACAGCAGGATGTCGGCGTCGCTTCCGTCGGTGAGGGCAACACAGGTCGATCCGAGCAGCGCCGCCGTGTCGGGCGGACGCATGTCCGCGACGCTGGCGACGACCGTGCCGTCGGCATCGATGATGGCGGTGCCGGCGGAGCCGGTCACGATGAGGCGGTCGCCGGTCGTACTGACATGGCCGGACTCGATCGTGCCGATGGTCAGCTGCTCGCCCTCTTCGGTGTCACCGGTGTCGGCCGACATCGTGATGATCTGGCCATCGACGGTCACGAGGTGGACCTGGTCTCCATCGATCATGGCTGCACGCACCGACGCGGTCCGTCCGGACGCGAGCGGCGCTCCATCGTGATCGAACAGGCTCACGGTCGCGTCACTGCCGACGTTCTGTGCGGTGACCACCGTGTCGGCGTCGACTGCGAGCGCCAGGCCTGGGAAGAACGAGGGTTCGCTGCGATCGAAGGAGAACAGCACACTCTGGAAGTTGCCGGTGTCCGTCACCAGCACGTCGCGGCCGGCGCTGTCGCTGCGAGCGGTCGAGAAGTCGTAGCGGGCACCCGTGATCGGAGCGAACTCGTCGGTGTCGATCAGGTCGCCGGTCGGCCCGTGAACGAGCAGACCGTGTTCACCCGACCCCGCCGAGACCATCATCGTGAGTGTGGTTCCCGACGGGGTGAGGATGTCGTCGGCGGCCAACTCGAAGTCGTCGGTCGATTCGGCGTCGAGCGCGACGACGGCGGTCCCCGAGTCCGAGACCAGCACGGCGGTCGACTGGACCACGGTGACATCACTCGGCGAGCGCAGCCCGGTGTTGATTCGGCTGACCTCCTCGCCGGCATCGTCGAGTGTGATGACTTGTCCCGTTCGTGGCTCGACGAGCACGATGCGGTTCCAGTCGGCCTGGGCGGCGCCGGTCGACGTGGTCTCGTCGCCGGAGCTGATCAGTTGGCCGACGAGCACGGCCGCCGCGGCGATCACCGCGACGACGCCACCGACCACGAGCGCACGTCGAACCAAGTAGTTGGGTCCGAGGTCACCATCGGGGGCATCTGTCGATGGTGGGGCGGGCAATTCGTCGTTGTCGTCGAACAGCGTGGGAGACGGCGGCATTGGTCTGGATCGTAGGCGCACTAGCGTCGGCGCGTATGGAGTTCGCCTGTCCTCGCTGTTCGACCGATGTGGTCGACGACTTCTATGGTCCGTGTGAGGAATGTCGTTCGCAGCTCAGGGCCGCGTTCCGTTCCGAGGGTCGCGTCGTCGAATTGGCCGAGTACGAGCCGAAGATGAACGTCACCCCGAACGCCGTAGCCCTCAAGGACGACTGACCTCGTCCTGGCGAGCATGGTCGTTGATCAGTCGACGTTGGGGACGCCGGCACCGGGGCGGAACTCGGGCTGCGCTTCCTTGTCCGCGGCGGCCTTCGCCGCCTGCTCCATCGTCGTGGCCATCGCTGCAGCGGCACCCTCGTGTTCCATGATCTTGCTGGCGACGGCCTTCGAGGCGCCGGCCATCAGATCGGCCTGATGTCGGTTGAGGTACTCCTGTGACTCACGGATGCCGACCGTGTAGCCGTTGAGTTCGGGGATGACGTAACGCGCCATGAGTTCCCACGATCGCAGCGTCGCTTCGCGGTTGGCCCAGTCGTGCGCGAACCCGAGGACGACGCCGAACCCTCCGGTGATCTCCTGAAGGTGGCGGATGGCAGCGACGAGTTCGTCGGGCGTGCCGATGACCGCGGCCCCAGCGCCGCCGGCCCCGGCACCGGTCGTCTGATCGAGGAGCTCCCACTTGTCCTCGACGTGGGTGGCACCGGGTCGGCCGAGGGTCCAGACGTTGTATTCGTTGTGCCAGCGATGCAGACCGTCGACGGCCTCCTCGCGAGCCTGCTCTCGTGTCTCGGCGAGGTGGAACGCCATCATCACCCGCCAGTTCTTGCGGTCGACCACTTGCCCGTGTT
>JBAWHL010000508.1:0-4511 GCA_049593815.1 Ilumatobacteraceae bacterium
GATGAGAACCCTTTCTGTCCGAACCGGCGACCGACCGTAGGCTGGCCGAATGCCCGAAGGGATCACGATCACCGCCACTGAGGAACAGCTCGCTGGGGTCAAGTACGACAGCAACGGACTCGTCGCAGCCATCGCACAGGACGTCGACAACGGCGATGTCCTGATGCTCGCCTGGATGAACGAGGAGTCCCTCCAGATGACCCTCGCCGAAGGGCGGATGGTCTACTGGTCACGCAGCCGTCAGGAACTGTGGCGCAAGGGTGACACGAGCGGTGATCGTCAGTTCGTCCGGGAGGCCTACTTCGACTGCGACGCCGATGCGTTGCTGTTCAAGGTCGAGCAAGAGGGCGCCGGAGCCTGTCACACGGGTGCGCGCACCTGCTTCTTCCGCAGCTTCGGATGATGCAGTTCCATCCCACTCGCGAGGAGTTTCACGCGCACGCGGCCACGCACACGGTGGTGCCGGTGTGGACCGAACAGCTCGCCGACCTGGAGACCCCGGTCGCCGCGTACGTCAAGCTCGTCGGTGACCAGCCCGGCTTCCTGCTCGAATCGGTCGAAGGCGCCGAGCGCTGGGCCCGCTTCTCCTTCGTCGGTCGGAACCCCTCGGCGACGCTCGTGCTGCGCGACGGCCAGATCGAACTCGACGGTCCACTGCCGGACGGCATCCCGACCGACCAGGGGATGCTCGCTGCGCTCGAGGCGTTGCTGGGGCAGTACACGAGCCCCACGTTCGACGATCTGCCACCGCTGCACGGCGGGATCATGGGCTTCCTCGGCTACGACGTGATCCGTGAGGTGGAGCATCTGCCCAACACCCCGCACGACGACCGCGGGTACCCCGACGCGGTCATGTCGGTCATCGGCTCGCTCGCCGCGTTCGACCACTGGCGTCAACGGGTGTACCTCATCGAGAGTGTGGCGACGCTCGGTCTGTCCACTGCCGAGCTCGACGCCGCGTACGACGCCGCGGTCGAGCGTGCTGCGCAATCCGTCGCCGATCTCGCCCAGCCGTTGCCCTACACACCGGTCGCTCCGCCGTCGGCAGAGGACGAGCTGCCCGCCCTCACATCGTCGATGCCCGGGGGCCTGTACCAGCGCGCGGTCGAAGTGGCCAAGGAGCACGTCGTCGCTGGTGACATCTTCCAGGTCGTGCTCGCCCAGCGCTACGACATCGAGCTCGAGGCCGACCCGTTCGACGTGTACCGGGTGTTGCGGCAGGTCAACCCGTCGCCGTACATGTACTTCGTCCGTCATCCCGAGCTGACGATCGTCGGTTCGTCGCCCGAACCCATGGTGCAGTTGCTCGACCGAAAGGTCGTGTCCCGGCCGATCGCCGGCACCCGCCGACGGGGACGCACCGACGAGCACGACCGCCTGATGGCGGCGGAACTGATGGAGCACCCGAAGGAGCGCGCCGAGCACGTGATGCTCGTCGATCTCGCCCGCAACGACGTGGGGCGGGTCGCCGAATTCGGCACGGTGAACGTCGAGGAGTTGATGACGCTGGAGCGGTACAGCCACGTGATGCACCTGACGTCGCAGGTGTCGGGACAACTGCGTGAGGGCCTCGGCCCGATCGACGTGCTGCGTGCGACGCTGCCTGCGGGCACCGTCTCCGGCGCCCCGAAGGTTCGTGCGATGGAGATCATCGATGATCTCGAACCGGTGAAGCGCGGTCCGTACGCCGGTGTCGTCGGATACGTCGACTGGTCCGGCAACCTCGACACGGCGATCGCCATCCGCACGATGTTCGTCACCGGTGACGGACGCATCGCCAGTCTGCAAGCCGGTGCAGGCATCGTCGCCGACTCGGTGCCCGACGACGAGGATCTCGAGTGCCGCAACAAGGCTGCTGCGCTCCTGGCCGCAATTCCCGCCGCCCGCCGCATGACCACGGCCCGCCGCGAATCCGGCACCTCGGCCTGAACATCGTGCCAGGGGTCTGACCTCACACGTGACTGCGATGAACTCTGATGCCCGGCACGCCAGGGGTCTGACCCCGTGCGTGATCGTCAGATGAGGATGCCGAGGAGGAACAGGAATCCGAGGCAGGCCATGCCGAAGGTGATCGCCGTCGACAACAGCATCAGCAGCGGGAACGTGGTGATCGAGCGCAGGGCCGCGGACAGTGCGACGAACTGCGCGGTTCGACCGCCGACGGTGTCGTTCATCGCGAAGAACTGGCGAGACATGACGACGGCGCTCTGATCCTGGACTCCGTCGGTCGACTCGACGGTCTCGATGACGACTCGTTCGGACCGCGGATCGCTGGCGATCAGTGTGTTGACTTCGCTGACGAGTTCGACGCTCATGCGTTTCACGATCCACAGGCGGAACATTGCGAGCGCGATCGAGCCGATCGCGATGAACGCCGCGAAGCCGCCGAGCAGGATCCACACGACTTCCATGCCGTCGGTCAGTGCGGCGATGCCGAGCGCGAACGTTCCGAGGCAGATCACCGTGACCACGGCGAGCGTGCCGACCGCCAGCTGTGTGCCGCGTCGGACGAGCGTCATGAAGCTGGCGACCGCCCGCTGTGCCAATTCGTCGAACCGTTGGGTGCGTGCTTCTTCCTCGCTCATTGCAAACTCAGTGTGCCACGCCAAACTGGGAGTGTGACTTCCAATGCTGCCGTCGTCGACCCCACCGCTCGCGATCGTGTGACGGTCGAGGGTCCGGATGCTGCGAGCTACCTCCAGTCGCAGATCGCCCAAGACATTCGTGATCTCGACGTCGGCGAGGATCGGTGGGCACTCGTGCTCGACCCGACCGGAAAGATCGACTCGCTGGCGCGTGTTCGTCGTGACGCGGATGCGAGGTTCGTCTTCGACACCGATGCGGGCTTCGGCGAGGGGCTGGCCGCTCGCCTCAGCCGCTTCAAGATTCGTGTCGACGCGGAGATCAGCACATCGCCGGCCGACCTCGACGATCCGGCACCCACGTTCGAACAGGAACGCATCGCAGCCGGCTGGCCGCGGATGGGCTCGGAGATCATCGCCGGGGAGACGATCCCGGCGACGACGGGCATCGAGGCGGTCGCGGTCAGCTTCACGAAGGGGTGCTATCCCGGGCAGGAACTGGTCGAGCGGATGAACAGCCGCGGCGCGGACGCACCGAAGTCGCTGCGCATCCTCGACGTGGCTGAGGGCACCGCCGTCGGTGATCCGGTGCTCGACGCCTCGGACGCGGAGATCGGCACGATCACGAGCGTCGCCCCCGACGGTGTCACCGCCCTCGCCTTCGTCAAGCGCGGCCACGACCTCGGCCGTCCCCCCGCCCACACCGTCACCTGACTGACGACCACCGATTCCGCCTTTTCGTACTCTCGGGCGGGAACAGTTCCGCCCCGGGAGTACGAAAAGGGGTCAGACGGGGTGGGGGAGGGTGAGGGACTGGCGGATGGCGACGACGTCGGGGTGTTGGCGGATGCCGATGAGCTCGGGTGAGCCGTCGATGATCGTGGCCAGCCCGGTCGGGGAGGTGCCGGCCTCGGCAGCGGTGCGCAGCCAACCGATCGCCGTGGCCTGATCGCCGAGCGCTCCCGCAGCACGAGCGACGGTTGCCGCCGCCAGGGTGTGCGGATGACGCTGGTACCCCTCGGCGGCGTAGTGAGCAGCGTCCTCGAACCGGCCGATGCGCATCAGCTGATTGGCCAGGATGTACTCGTTCCACGGATCGCCCGTCGGCCACGGTTCGGGCAGGAGGTCGATGAGGGCGGCCGCCTCCGCCGGCGTGATCGTGACCGCCGGCGGCGGCCGATCCGGGCGGTGGTGGCTGAGCGCTGCGGTCAACAGACGCTGCGCCTTCTTCGGCTTGCCGCGCTGCAGCGCTTCGCTCGCGGCATGCCACGGCGACGTCGCTTCCTTGGACGACCCGAGAATCTGGAGCTGGGCGACCAGCAGGAATCCGATCACCAGGATGAACCCGCGGTAGCGGTCGTTGGTGAAGGCGAGGATCGTGAACGCCCCGGTGACGGCGATCGAGAACCACGCCATCACCCGTTCGGCGCGGTCCGGCAGGAAACGATCCAGGGCACTCGTGACGATGTTGCCGCCGTCGAGCGGGAGCACCGGCACGAGGTTGAAGAGGCCGATGATCGGCCCGGCCCACCACACCGCGAGCATCGCCGGGTCGTCGTAGGAGGGGCGCTGGAAGACGTCGCCACCCATCGCGACGAGGATCGCCACGCTCGCAACGATCTGAATGCCGGGACCAGCGAAGGAGATGCCGATCTGCTCGGCGCGCGACAGCGGCCGAGACGGTACATATGACGCGTAGCCCGCGAGGAAGTTCAGCGAGATCTCGGCCTCGGCCCCCGTGCGCCGCGCAGCCACGGCGTGGCCGAGCTCGTGCAGCAACGTGAACCCCGCGAGCGCCACAGCGAGCCAGAGACCGAACTCGTCGCCGTAGAGCACGACGATGAGCACCATGAACATGACGAAGCCGGGCCGCACGTGAACGGGGAAACCCAGCAGTCGGAACATGTTGTCCCAGGCTAGGAGTTCGAT
>JBAWHL010000509.1:0-4698 GCA_049593815.1 Ilumatobacteraceae bacterium
GATCCTCGTGTCGCCGATGCTGATCGGCATGGCCGAGTCGGTACGGATCACCGCCACGGGTCGACTGTCGAAGAAGCTCACCGTCGAGTTCAAGGGTGCCCCCGGTGTGGCCGGATCCGACGACGCCTGCTGCACCTGACGCGTCATAGGGTGCCAGGCGCGATGTGACCCAGGCGTAGGGTTGGCGACATGTCCGACCTGCTCGCACTGTCATCCCGGGTGATCGATTCGGGCGTCGCTGACGAGCCGGTCAACCGGGTCACCAACGAACTTTCGGAGATCGCCGATGGTCTGGCGATCGTCGAGAGCTTCAGCCACAGTGTGATCCTCGACGGGGGAGAGGGTCTCGTCGCCTTCGACGCATCGCACGCCCGTACGGGTGCCGACGTCGTGCAGGCGATCAAGGGCTGGTCGTCGACGCCTGTGAGCCATCTCGTGTACACCCACGGTCACGCCGACCATGTCGGCGGCAGCCCGGAGTTCGCCGCCGCCTACGACCGCATGAGCGTCGTCGGCCATCGGGCGGTCGACGATCGATTCGATCGCTACGCGTACACGAACGACTGGAACGTCCTGATCAACGCCCGCCAGTTCGGCGGGGTACGCGGTGACTTCGGGATGGGCGACACCCCGGAGTTCATCCCGACCAACACCCGCCGGCCCGACCACATCGTCGACGACCACGACACGATCATCGTCGGTGACCGCACGATCGAGCTCCATCACGCTCGTGGCGAGACCGACGACCACCTGTGGGGTTTCGTGGAGTCGGAGAAGTGGGTGTTCACCGGCGACTTCGTGATCTGGAACTTCCCGAACGCCGGCAACCCCCAGAAGGTGCAGCGCTGGCCGATCGAATGGGCCGCGGCGCTCCGCGACATGATCGCCCGCGAGCCGGAACTGCTCCTGCCGGCGCACGGGCTCCCCGTGGAGGGCAAGGACCGCATCGCGATGGTGCTCGGCGACATCGCCGGGGCGCTCGAGACGCTCGTGAAGGAGGTCGTCGACATGATGAACGCCGGCGAAGTGCTCGACACGATCGTGCACAGCGTCAGCGTGCCCGACGACGTGCTCGCAAAGCCGTACCTGCGTCCGCTGTACGACGAACCTGAATTCGTGGTCCACAACATCTGGCGGCAGTTCGGTGGCTGGTGGGACGGGGCGCCCAGCCGACTGAAGCCGGCACCGGATGCGTTGCTCGCTGCGGAGATCGCCGATCTGGCGGGAGGACCGAATGTGCTCATCGAACGAGCGTCGACGCTCTCCGCCTCGGGTGACCACCGCATGGCGTGTCACCTGGCGGACCTGGCGGGATGGGCGGCGCCGCACGACCCAGGCGTCCACGCCCAGCGAGCAACGATCTACCGCACCCGCCGAGCCGCCGAGAGTTCCCTGATGGCCAAAGGCATCTTCGCCGGCGCCGCCCGCGAGTCCGAAGCGATCACATCCGGGGTCTGACCCCGGATGTAATCGTGGATCGCGCGTTGAGAGGCGCAGTTTGGCCGCTAGCATCGGACAACGCTATGTACGCAGTAATCGCCTCAGGCGGCAAGCAGGAAAAGGTGGCCGAAGGCCAGCAGGTACGAGTTGAACTGCTCGACGCCGATGAGGGCAGCGATGTATCGCTGACCCCCGTCATGGTGGTCGATGGCAGCACCGTGCTCGCAACGCCCGACGAGCTCAAGAGCGCGTCGGTCACCGGCAAGATCATCGCCCAGGTCAAGGGTCCGAAGATCAATGGCTACACCTTCAAACGCCGCACCAACAACCATCGTCGCTACGGCCATCGTCAGAAGTATCACGTCGTCGAGATCACCTCGATCACGGTCTGATCATCGCCTGATCCGCAAAGGAGAGCAGTCATGTCCAAGACAAAAGGTGGCGGTTCAACCCGCAACGGTCGCGACTCGAACGCCCAGCGCCTCGGCGTGAAGGCCTTCGGCGGCACCGAGATCACCGCTGGAACCATCATCGTGCGCCAGCGCGGCACGAAGTTCCACCCGGGCAAGAACGTCGGCAAGGGCAAGGACGACACACTGTTCAGCCTGGTCGACGGCACGGTCGAATTCGGGCAGATGCGTGGCCGCAAGTCGGTCAGCGTCGTTCCCGTCGACGCCTGACCGTCACCCGACACAACAGAACGCTGTCAACGGCCGGGGCTCGCGAGCCTCGGCCGTTGCGCGTCTCGGCACCCGTGATGGCGAGACTGGGGGCATGAACCCCTCCGAGTCCGTGGAACACCCGCCGCTCAGCGCTGACGAACGTGCCGCAGCGCGGGCATTCGTCGCGCGGTGCGAGGTGCGGCTGTCGACCCTGCACCGCATCGCGGTCGGCATGCTGTCGGGCGCAGGGCTGCTCGTCGTGCTCCCCGTGGTGGCTCGTGACTCCGTCGCCGGGGTCCTGCGCTCGCTGCTGATCGACGGGAGTGGAGCAGCGGATCTCGCCCTCGTCGTGGCGGTCGTCGCGATGTTGGCCGTGCCGGTGGTCGCGCTCTGGTTGCTCTTTGCCGACCTGACCCGCTTCTACTTCCACGCCAACCACCTCGGTGGGAGCGGCCGTGACGTGTTCACGCCGCGGTTCACGCTGACCGCACTCCAGATGCCCTCCGACGAACTCGGCGCGGACGCACAGCACCAGCTCGAGACGAGCCGCGACCAGCCTCACGCAGTCGAGTTGCTGATCCCCGACAACGACCGGGCTCGGCACGATGTCGATCGGCAACTGGAGGTCTATGGCGGGCTCGACCACGACCACGACGACCTGCAGCGAGCACAGGGGTTGCTCGACCTCGCAGCGTCGGCCACCCGCCCGCTGCTCGACGAGGTCGCCAAGGTCGAGCGAGGCATGGCCCGCCACGTTCTGCGCATCCGAGGGCTGGTGCTGCGGTACGTCAAGGCGCTGCTCGCGCTGCTCACGACGGCGCTCGCCGTGTATGTCGGCGACGCGATCGTCGCCGGACTGGCCGCTGGTGAGGGCATGACCCCGACGGGCAGCATCGCGCTCGCCGCCGACGTACTCGTGTGGGCGCCGATCGTCGTGCTCGCAGTCACGTCACCGGTCCGTTGGATCGAGAACCTCACACGCGGCGACGGAGCACACACGACCGCCGTTGGCGACGACCCCGAATTGACCTACGTCGAGCGCATCGCGCTGCGGATCGCCGCCGTTGCGTGGGTGGCTGCTGCGTCGGCGATGATCGTGTCGGTGTCCGCTGACGGGATCGGTGATCAGGCGCGGGCGACCGGGCTGGTCGTGCTCATCGGGTCGTTCGTTGCAGCGCTCGTCGCCGCCTTCTCCGGGCGGTTCCGGTCACTGACGACGATTTCGCGCTGATCAGAGACTGGCGTCGAGGTTGTCGACGGCGACGTTGAGCGCTGCTGGCAGGCGGTCGCCGAACTGGGCGAAGTGTTCCCGAATCTGGGGGACCGCAGCCTTCCAGCCCTCGGCGTCGACGGACAGAATGGCGTCGAGGTCGGCGTCGGCGATCTCGAGTCCGTCCACGTCGAGCGACTCCTTCGTCGGCAGCTTGCCGATCGGTGTGTCGATCGCGTCGACGGTGCCGTTGACCCGTTCGAACACCCACTTGAGCACGCGGCTGTTCTCACCGAAACCGGGCCAGAGGAAGCGTCCGTCCTCATCGCGGCGGAACCAGTTGACGAAGAAGATCTGTGGCAGGTTGGCCGGATCGGTCCGCTGCTCCATCGACAGCCAGTGAGCGAAGTAGTCCGCGTAGTTGTAGCCGCAGAACGGCAGCATCGCCATCGGGTCGAAGCGCAGCTCGCCCATCGTCCCCTCCGCGGCGGCGGTCTTCTCCGAGGCCATGATCGAGCCGAGGAACACGCCGTGCTCCCAGTCGTTGGCCTGTGTCACGAGCGGAACGGTCGTACGACGCCGTCCGCCGAACAGGATCGCCGAGATCGGGACGCCAGCAGGGTCCTCCCACTCCGGGCTGATCGACGGGCACTGTGACGCCGGCGCGGTGAAGCGCGCATTGGGATGCGCTGCAGGCGTCTCCGACTCGGGGTTCCAGGCGTTGCCCTTCCAGTCGGTCGCGCGAGCCGGGGGAGTGTCGGACATCCCCTCCCACCACACGTCACCGTCGTCGGTGAGCGCGGTGTTCGTGTAGATGCTGTTGCCCCAGAGGGTCTCCATGGCGTTGGCGTTGGTGTCGTAGCCGGTGCCCGGAGCGACGCCGAAGAAGCCGGCTTCGGGATTGATGGCGTACAGGCGGCCGTCGTCGCCGAACTTCATCCAACAGATGTCGTCACCGATGGTCTCGGCCTTCCACCCCGGGATCGTCGGCACGAGCATCGCGAGGTTGGTCTTGCCGCATGCCGACGGGAAGGCGGCGGCGATGTACTTCGCCTCGCCCTCGGGATTGGTCAGCTTGAGGATCAGCATGTGTTCCGCGAGCCAGCCGTCGTCGCGGGCCATCACCGAGGCGATGCGCAGCGCGAAGCACTTCTTGCCGAGCAGGGCGTTGCCGCCGTAGCCGGAGCCGTACGACATGATCTCGCGGGTCTCGGGGAAGTGCACGATGTACTTGTTCTCGGCGTCGCAGGGCCATGGAACGTCCGTGGCACCGTTCTCCAGCGGTGCGCCCGCCGAGTGCAGGCACGGGACCCATTGGCCGTCGCCGAGCACGTCGAGGGCTCCCTGGCCCATGCGGGTCATGATGCGCATCGAGACGGCCACGTA
>JBAWHL010000510.1:0-4584 GCA_049593815.1 Ilumatobacteraceae bacterium
GCATCCGACAGCCGTCGTGCGTCCCAGACCAGGTAGGTGGCGGCGAGGAAGGCGGTCATGCACACCGCGAGGACGCCGCCGAGCACGGACGTCGGGTTGATCCAACTGTCGACCGGGTCGCCAGCCCGGCCGCCGTCGGGGACGCGGCCCGAGGCGATGCCGCCGACCACGGCTCCGAGGCAGTACGGCACGAGCACCGACGAGCTCGCAAAGATCGCTCCGGCAGCGCGTCGGTCGCGGGTGCTCAGCAGGGCGTGACGGAACGCGAAGCTCGACCCGCGCAGGATGATCCCGAGGGCAGCGATGGTGAGCGGGACGAACATCGTCAGGGTGATCGAGGCGTAGGCCTCCGGGAAGCACGTCCACAGCACGACGAAGACGAAGATCAACCAGACGTGGTTGGCCTCCCAGACCGGCCCGATCGAATGGTCGATCACTTCTCGGGGGCGAGCACCGCGGCTGGTGCCGCCGGCGGTGAGGTCCCAGAACCCGGCGCCGAAGTCGGCGCCACCGAAGATCGCGTACCCGGTGATCGCGATGAACAGGATGACCGCCGCGACGGTGCTCACGGAGCGTCCACCTTCTCGTGGTCGGGTTCGGCGGACGGGCCGTAGGGCACGATGAGTTCGGCACCCTCGCGGAAGCGTTTGCTCATCCGTCGCAGCACGTAGACGAGTCCGGCGGCGAGCCCGATGTAGAACACGATGATCGCGAGAAACGTGATCCAGATGCCGGTGTTGCCGGTCGCGGCGTCTTCGACCTTCATGTACTCATAGACGATCCACGGTTGTCGACCGACTTCGCTGACCACCCAGCCCGCCTCCATGGTGATGACCGCCAAGGCGCCGCACGATGATGCGATCCAGAGGAAGAGCTTGCTCTTGGGCATGCGTTTCTTGAGCGACCACGTACCGCCCCACCAGAGCGAGATCAGGAACAGAAAAGTGCCGAGGCCGATCATCACGTCCCAGGCGAGGTGCACCGTGTTGACCTGGCTGACCGTGGGGATCGCGTCGGGTGGGAACGAGTCGAGGCCCTGGATCACGGTGCTCGACCCGGTGCTCGGATTCGACAACCAGGAGGCGAGACCGGGGATCGGGATGCCACCGGTGATGGTGCCGTCGTCGTTGAGGTGGCCGAGGATGGTTTCGGGGACGTCGCTCGATGTCGTCGGCACCATTTCGATCGCCGCGAACTTCATGGGCTGGTTGTTGTACACCCACCGCGCCAACGAGTCGCCGACACCCATCTGCAGGGGCATGGCGATCGCCGCCACGCTGAACGGGATGATCAGCCCAAGGCGGTGGTATCGGTCGGTGCGTCCCCGCAGCATGGCGAAGGCGTAGACCGACGCGACCATGAAGCCGCCCACGACGTAGGCGGCGATGACCATGTGCGCGGTCATCAGTGGCATTGCCTCGTTGAAGATGACGCCCCACGGGTCGACGTCGATGATGTCGCCGTCCGGCCCGAGCGTGAAGCCTTCGGGGCTGTTCATCCACGCATTCGCCGAGATGACCGAGGCGCTGCCGAGGATTCCGGTGATCACCACGGGGATGCCGGTCCAGAAGTGGGTCCACGGCTTCAGGCGTCGCCACCCGTAGATGTAGATGGCCACGAAGATGGCCTCCAGGAAGAAGAAGACACCCTCGAACGCGAACGGCACGCCGAACGCGTCGCCCCACTGGCCCATGAAGCGCGGCCAGAGCAATCCGAACTCGAACGACAGCATCGTGCCGGTCACGGCGCCGACGGCGAAGGTGACGGCCATGTACTTCGACCAGCGTTGTGCCAGCAGCATTGCGTCGGCGTCCTGGTGCTTGATCCCGCGGTAGTTGGCGATCAAGGTCATCGCCGCCCACGAGACCCCGAGGGGCACGAGGATGATGTGCACCGCGAGTGTGAAGGCCATCTGGGATCGCGCCCAGGGCACCGGATTGACGGCGAGGATCGCACCCAACGTCGAGCTCATGGGAGATGTCCTTCTCGGTCGTTGACCGGTGCTCGTGGCGGGGAGTCTGGTCGGGTGGCCACGTGGAGGGAAGATGAGGACGGGTCCCGCTCAGCGATGACGGGTCCGTCGCATCGTAGGTGATGACAGTGTCCGGCCAGTCAAGCCGATGGGGTCATCGATGGTCTCATCCAGATCGGGCGATCTCGACGAATGCACGTCGACGGGCACGTCAGGGGTCAGGCGGTGTCCTAGCCTGCGCGTTGATGACCGACGCAGCGACGCCCTCGACCGCCGCACTCCCGGATCCGGGCCAGCTTCTACGGAGCCCGAGCTATCTCGTCCTCCTGATGTTCGGTGCCGTGATCGGCGCCCCGATCGCCGCGGTCGCATACTTCTTCCTCGAGGCCGTCGCGAGGACACAGAAGTATCTGTACTCGACGCTGCCCGAGGACCTCGGCTTCGATTCGGCGCCCTCGTGGTGGCAGATTCCGTTGCTCATGCTCGCCGGCGTGATCGTGGCGTTGTCGATCACCCGCCTGCCCGGCGAGTCCGGTCACAAACCGGCGGAGGGTTTCAAGACCGGCGGAGCGGTGCTCCCGATCGAACTGCCCGGGATCGTCCTGGCCTCGTTCGCGACGTTGAGTCTCGGCGTCGTGCTCGGACCCGAGGCGCCGTTGATCGCGATCGGCAGTGGTCTCGGCTACCTCGCCGTTCAGCTCCTCAAGCGCGACGCTCCCGACACCGCGTACATGGTGATCGGCGCGGCGGGCAGCTTCGCGGCGATCGCCGCCCTGCTCGGTTCACCGTTGGCAGGTGCCTTTCTGCTGATGGAGGCAGCCGGCCTGGCCGGGCCGATGATGGGCGTCGTGCTCGTCCCCGGATTGCTCGCTGCGGGCATCGGCGCGCTGGTCTTCGTGGGTTTGAACTCGTGGACCGGTTTCGGCACGTTCGCGCTGTCGATCCCCGATCTTCCCGACGTCGGGACGCCCACGATCAGCCAGTTCGTCTGGGCGATCGTCATCGGCGTGCTCGCCGCGTTCGTCGGTGCGGGGATCAAGTGGCTGGCGCTGACGATGCAGGTCGTCGTCGAACGTCGAATGCTGGTGCTGATGCCGGTCGTCGGGCTCGTGATCGGTGTGATCGTGCTCGTCTTCGTCGAGACCACCGACCGGCCCTCGGCGGAGGTGCTCTACTCCGGGCAGGACCAGCTGCCGGCGTTGCTCACCGGCGGCGCAGGATGGAGCGCCGGCGCCCTCATGATGCTGGTGCTCTGCAAGAGCCTCGCCTACTCGCTGTCACTCAGCAGTTTCCGGGGAGGTCCGGTGTTCCCCGGGATGTTCATCGGTGCTGCCGGCGGCATGGTCCTGTCGCACCTCCCTGGACTCCCGCTGATCGCCGGTGCAGCGATGGGCATCGGGGCGATGACGGTCGCGATGCTGGGCCTGCCGCTCGTGTCGGTGCTGTTGGTTGCACTGTTCCTGCAGAGCGAAGGTCTGCAGCTGTTGCCGGTCGTCATCGTCGCCGTGACCGTGTCCTACGTGGCGTCGGCGTGGATCCGACCCGCGCCGGCGTCGGCACCGGACGCGACGGTCACCCCAACAGGTTGACGGCGTTCGCGATCACGAGCGACAGGATCACGATCGAGATCGTCGCTTGCGCGGTCATGACCAGCTTGGCCCAGTGCCGCAGCGGCATGACATCGGTCGGGCTGAACGCGGTGGCGTTCGTGAAGCTGAGGTACATGTAGTCGAGGAACGTCGGTCGCCATCCGGGACGAGCGAGTTCGGGGTTCATGTCCTCGGGGAACGCGAGGTCTGGATATTGCCGTTGTGAGTGGTGACGGCTGGCCGGGCCTCCGCTGTCGATCTCCCAGTAGAGCAAGGAGAAGGTCAGGTTGGCATCGACCCAGACCAGCGCCCCGGCGGTCAACAATGTGGTCGCGCTGGCCAGCGCGGGCGCACCGTTGACGAGTTCGACGACGAGTGTCACGGCGGCGGTGGTACTCATCACGACCAAGACGCACATCAGTGCGATCGACAGCCGACGGATCCATGTGGAGCTCCGGTCGATCCGGCCAGGGTCGGCCACGATGGTCGCGATCAGCAGCCCGACGGCGAGGGGAGCAACGATCGGCATCGCCCGCGGGAACACCTTGGTCGGCAGCAGGAACGGCAGCACGACGAGCATCACGATGACCAGGGCGGGAAGCAGTCGGTGCTCGGCGAGTGGTGCCGATGGCGGCGGTTCCCCGGTGGCTGTGTCCAACTCGCCGGGCTCGGACATCGAGGCGAACGTACCAGTGACCTCCTCATCCAGATCGGGCGATTTCGTCGACCGCGGCGCGATGTGCCCGGTGGCCCTCCGCGATGGGTCTAGATTCGGCGGCTGCGGTCGTTGATCTCGGCCCGATGACCAACCGGTCTTCGTTGCCACTTCCACCGATGTGGGTGAGGCGTCCGTGCCTGTCGACGGCTTACCGTCGTCATCATTCACCGCACATGTCGACCGGAGCACGATGACCACCTCTCCCGAACCACTTCAGCTCACCGAACGTGGGGTCGCAGTGTTGAGCAATCCGCTGCTGAACAAGGGCACCGCGTTCACGATCGCCGAGCGGGACGCCCTCGGTC
>JBAWHL010000511.1:0-6118 GCA_049593815.1 Ilumatobacteraceae bacterium
GCTGCGGCCGGCGAGGTGCAGCATCTCGAGCACCTCGTCGAATCGAGCCGTGTCCGAGGAACCCGGCGTACAGATCGGGAACGCCAGGTCGATGCCGGGCAGCACGTCCGACGACAGCATCGCCTCACGGGCGCGCATCCAGTTCTGGTTGCCCTGCACGGTGTTGATCTCACCGTTGTGCGCGACGAAGCGGTACGGGTGAGCGAGCGGCCACGACGGGAACGTGTTCGTGGAGAACCTGGAATGAACGATCAGCAGCGCCGACTCGACGCGCGGATCGAGCAGGTCGGGGAAGAACTCGCTCAGCTGCGGCGTGGTGAGCATGCCCTTGTAGACGATCGTGCGGGCTGACAGCGACGCGAAGTAGGTGTCGAGTTCACCTTCGAGTTCGCGGCGACTGCGTTTGCGAGCGAGGAACGCCTTGCGGTCGAGTTCGATGCCCGTGGCCCCGTTGGGGTCGGCCACGAAGAGCTGCTTGAACGTCGGCATCGCAGCGCGCGCCGTCGTGCCCAGACAGTCGGGGTTGATCGGGAGGTCACGCCAACCGAGGACGTTCAGACCGACCTCGTCGACGGTCGCCTCGATCGCGGAGATCGCCTTCTCACAGGCCCCGGGGTCGGCCGGCAGGAACGCCACACCGACGGCGTAAGCGCCCGCCTCGGGGAGCTCGAAGTCGACCACCGCACGCAGGAATGCGTCGGGGACCTGGAGCAGGATCCCAGCCCCGTCGCCCGTGTCGGCCTCCGCACCGGTTGCTCCGCGGTGCTCCATGTTGGTGAGCGCCTTGAGACCGGTCAGCACCAGATCGTTGGAGCGCACGCCCTTCAGGTTGGCGACGAAGGAGACGCCACACGAGTCGTGTTCGTTCCGGGGGTCGTACAGGCCAGTGCGGCCAGGGGGCTGTTGCATCATCACATCCACGAGTGTCGAGAGCTGAACGAACTCCGTGTGCGGCATCCGCAGCGTTGCGGAACCGGTGTCACGAAGACGCCCGAGACGACGTTGGCTCGAGGCAGGAGTGAGCATCATACGGGAACCGGCCACCGATCCGAAAGCTCGTTCCCTCGTGATCCGGTCACTGACACCACCTGGCAGCACACACAGCGAGGTCGCTCGGATCGCGAGATGCCGTCTGACTCGCGTGCAGTGCTGTCGTCGACTTCATGCCGTGGCGGGCCGCCGGCACTACGCCAAGATGTCCGCATGACACATCAGCACACCGCCACCGCCTCGGACGGCGCCTCGATCGCATGGAGCAGCATCGGCGACGGCGACCCCGTCGTGCTGGTCCACGGGATCACGGAGTCCGCCGCATCGTTCGCGCCCGTCACCGAACGCCTCGCCACCACGCACCGCGTGATCACCCTCGATCTACGCGGACACGGGCAGTCCTCGTTGGCCGAGACATACGACCTCGCGGCGATGGCGGGCGACGTCGCCGCCGTGGTCGCCGCATCGGGCGCCGCTGAACCCCATCTGATCGGGCACTCCCTCGGCGGAGCGGTGGTGACTGCTGCCGGCGCGGTGATGCCGGTTCGCAGTGTCGTCGACATCGACCAGTCGTTGCAGCTCGACGCGTTCAAGGATCAGTTGGTCGCCGCCGAACCGATGCTGCGCGACCCCGAGCAGTACACGCTCGTCACTGACGCGATGTTCGAGATGATGATGGGCGACAAGCTCTCCGCCCAGGAGCGCGAGCGAGTCAACGCGCTGCGCCGCCCCGAACACGAGGTCGTGCTCGGCGTGTGGGAACTGCTGCTCACCGAACCGGTCGACGAGATCGCACGGACGATCGACGAGGCGCTCGCCGGGTACGCGACCTCGCCAACGCCGTATCTGGCGCTGTTCGGCATCGACCCCGGCCCCGACTACTCGGCATGGCTCGCCGAACGCGTCCCGGGAGCGACCGTCGAGTGCTGGACCGATCACGGGCATTACCCGCATCTGGTCGACCCGGATCGATTCGTCGCCCGGGTGCTGGAGTTCTGGGGCTGACTCAGACGTCGGTGTAGTTCGGCGGGCGCTTCTCCATGCCCGACATCACTGCTTCGATCTGATTCGGCGTGCCGATCTGGGCACCGATCGCGGCGCGCTCGGCGGCGAATTGCTCGGCAGCCCCCTCGCTCAGCTGACGGTTGAACAGCGCCTTCGAGCCCCGCACGGCACCGGGGCTCATGCCGGCGATCTGGTGGGCCAACGCCATCGCGTCGTCCTTCGGGTTGTCGCTCAACCGGGTCACGACCCCGAGTTCGGCACCCTCGCGTGCATCGAACACGCGGGCCGTGAACGTGAGCTCCTTCGCGATGTCCGGGCGAACGAGCTGCGAGAGGATGAACGTGCCGGTCATGTCGGGGACGAGCCCCCAGTAGACCTCGCGGACCGACATCTTGGTGTCGGGGTGGACGATGCGGATGTCGGCGCCGAGCGCGATCTGGAACCCGCCGCCGAGGGCGTGACCGTGCACCGCTGCGATCACCGGCACGGGCAGCTCCTGCCACACCCAGCAGACCTGCTGGCCGAGGTGAGTGATCCGCCCGTCCTTCATGGCGCCGGGATTGCCGTCGTCACGCGTGTTCTCCGAGGCGCTGGACCCGTCGCCGTCACCGGCACCGCCGCCGGCCATCGCCTGGAACGACGAGAAGTCGAGTCCTGCACAGAACGATGCGCCGTCACCGGACAGCACGACCGCCCGCAGCCCGCTCTCGGACTTGAGCTGCTCGCCCGCCTCGGCGATCGCGGAGAACATCGCGTTGTCGAGCGCATTGCGCTTGTCGGCGCGGTTGAACACGACGTCGGCGACGCCGTCGGTGATGGAGATGAGGACACGATCAGACATGCCCCGAGTCTGGCACCGAGCCGTCAGCGGCGCCGCACCAGAGCCCGGTCGATGTCGCCGATCGTGCGACATCCGGCCAGCGCCATCGTGCGCTCGATCCCGTCGCGGAAGAAGTCGAGCACGTGGTCGACGCCGCGTTCGCCGGCAGCGCCGAGCCCGTACAGATACGGCCGCCCCATCGAGACGGCATCCGCGCCGAGGGCCACCGCCTTCACGATGTCACTGCCGCGCCGCACCCCGCCGTCGCAGATGATCGTCGGACCGTCGCCGACCGCGTCACGCACCGGTTCGACGAGTTCGATCGGCGCGGGAGCGTCGTCGAGCTGGCGTCCGCCGTGGTTCGACAGGCCGAGGCCCTGCACGCCCATCGACACCGCTTGCTTGGCATCGGCGACGGTCTGGATCCCCTTGAGCACGATCGGTCCGTCCCAGATCGACTGCAGCCACTCGACGTCGTTCCACGACAACGCCGAGTCGAACTGCCGGTGCATGTGCTCGGACAGGCTCACCGCCGTGCTGCCATCTTCATCGCTCAGGCCGAGAACGTTGGCGAACGTGATCGGCTCGTTGCGGAGGAAGTCGAGGGTCCACGACGGGTGGATCGCGCCGTCGACGATCGTCGACGGACCGATCTTGGGCGGCAGGGTCATGCCGCGTCGCACATCGCGCTCACGACGCCCGAGCACCGCGGTGTCGACGGTCAGCCACAGCGCCGTGTACCCGGCAGCCGCCGCCCGCTCGACGAGCGTCTCGACGAGCTTGCGGTCACGCCACGCGTACACCTGGAACCACTTGTCGCCGCCGCTGACCGCAGCGACGTCTTCGATCGAGCGTGTTCCCATCGTCGACAACGACCATGGGATCCCGGCGCGCTCCGCTGCTCGAGCGACCGCGAGCTCACCCTGCGAATGGGCGATCCGGGTGAAACCCGTCGGGGCCAGGACCAGCGGCATCGCCGACGGACGGCCGAAGATGGTCGTGCTCGTGTCCAGGTCGCTGACGTCACGCAGTATTCGTGGCAGAAACTCGTAGTCGGCAAAGGCGGTCGAGTTGCGCACGAGCGAGCGCTCGTCCTCGGCTCCGCCGTCGATGTAGTCGAACACGCCGTGCGGCAAGCGCCGCTTGGCAATTCGGCGGAGGTCCTCGATGGTCGCGGCGGACTTCAGGCGGCGCTCGACAGGGTCGAGCGTGATCCGATCGAACTGCACGACCGAGCGAAAGGTGTCCCACATCTGCATTCGCCCCAGCGTACGAGTCGAGATCGCGGTCGAAACCGGAACCTCGTCAATCCACGATGCGAAGGCCGCTCGGCGTCATCGACGGCTCCGCTTGGGGGAGATCGACCACGAATTCGGTGCGGTGTGCAGGAAAGACGTGCTCGCTCACGAGGACCGGATCGCCATCGCAGTCCGTGGTCACCCGTTGGCATCGCAGGACCGGCGACCCCACCGGGACACCGAGCAGCTTGGCGTCGACCACATCGATCAGGTCCGCACCGATCGTCTGTGTCGCTCCGCGCAGTTCGATGCCGAGGAGCTCGTAGAACGGGCGGCGCTCGACATCTCGGGGCGACAATTCGGCGCCGAGTTCCGCGGGGCACCAGACGGTGACAACCGCGAACGGTTCGCCATCGGCGAGGTTCACCCGCTTGACCCGCAGCACCTGGTCGACACCCAACAGCGTCCGGACTCGCTCGGGCGGCTCCTCGAACGCGAACTCCTCCACCTTGCGTTCCGACAGCTTGCCGACGCCCTCGACGTGCGATTCGATCGTCGCCAGCGACTCCAGACTCTGCTGCACCGGGTCCGCCGCCACGAACCAGCCGAACCCCTGCCGCGCGGCGATCAGCCCGTCTTCACGAACCAGTTCGAGCGCGCGGCGGATCGTGACGCGGGAGGCAGCGAACTCGACCGACATCTCGGACTCCGACGGCAACACCGACCCCGCCGGAGCGGCGAGGACTCGCGCGCGGAGCACGTCGGCGATCTCCTTGTAGCGAATTTGTCGCATCGAGACACTCGTTCCGGTCGGGTCGGATCCGCTGGTTGCGAGACCGTCAACTTGTATTATAGTTGTCTACATGACCGATGCCAGCCAGACCGGTGCCAGCACCCCCCTCGAACTCGTCGAAGGCGTCTACGCGACGCTCCCCGAACGGACCGCCCAAGCGCGCGAACGCCTCGGGCGGCCGCTGACGCTGACCGAGAAGATCCTGTTCAACCATCTCTCCGATGCCAGCGAACCCGCCGAGCGCGGTGTCACCTACAACGACTTCGCGCCCGACCGCGTCGCGATGCAGGACGCCACGGCACAAATGGCGCTGCTGCAGTTCATGACCGCTGGCCTCCCCGAGGCGATGGTGCCCTCCACGGTGCACTGCGACCACCTGATCCAGGCCAAGGTCGGCGCGTCGATCGACCTCGGGGTCGCCATCGACACCAACAAGGAGGTCTACGACTTCCTGCGGTCCGTGTCCGCCAAGTACGGCATCGGCTTCTGGGGCCCCGGCTCGGGCATCATCCACCAGGTCGTGCTCGAGAACTACGCCTTCCCCGGCGGCATGATGATCGGCACCGACAGCCACACCCCCAACGCCGGCGGCCTCGGCATGATCGCCATCGGCGTCGGTGGCGCTGACGCCGTCGACGTGATGACCGGGTTCCCGTTCAACGTCCGTTGGCCGAAAGTGATCGGCGTCAAGCTCACCGGTTCGCTGAGCGATTGGGCCAGCCCGAAGGACGTCATTCTCGAAGTGGCCCGCCAGCTGACCGTCGAAGGTGGCACCGGCGCCATCGTCGAGTACTTCGGCCCCGGCGCCGACTCCATCTCGGCGACGGGCAAGGGCACGATCTGCAACATGGGCGCCGAGATCGGCGCGACCACGTCGCACTTCCCGTACGACCAGAACATCGCCATGTACCTCAAGGCCACCGGCCGCGAGGCGATCGCCGATGCTGCCGACAAGGTCGCCGCCGATCTGCGCGCCGACGACGGCGCCACCTACGACCAGATCGTGGAGATCGACCTCGACGAACTGAAGCCGCTGATCAACGGCCCCCACTCCCCCGACCGCGCTCACACGGTCGGCGCTGCAGGCGTCGGCGCCGCCGCCCGTGAGAACGGCTGGCCGCTCGAGCCGTCCGCCTGCCTGATCGGCTCGTGCACGAACTCCTCGTATGAAGACATCACCCGCGTCGCCTCCATCGCCCGCCAGGCCGCAGCCCGTGGCCTCACCGCCAAGTGCGAGCTGCTGATCACCCCCGGCTCCGAGCAGGTCCGGGC
>JBAWHL010000512.1:0-2395 GCA_049593815.1 Ilumatobacteraceae bacterium
CAAGACCGACATCTTCGGCTACGAGATCGACTTCAGCAGCTCCGGTGTGAAGTTCATCTGCTCGGGCCTGGCCCTGCTCGTCGCGTCGTCCGTCGACGCGCTCAGCCGCAAACGCACCGCGTAGCCGAGGCGCGGCTGCCTACCAGCCGCGTTCGATCCATTCTTCGAGGTGGGGACGTTCGGTGCCGATCGTGGTGTCGTCGCCGTGTCCCGGCAGGACGATCGTGGCATCGGGGAACGTGAACAGCTTCGAGGTGATCGAGGTGATGATCGTGTCGAAGTCGGCGTCTTCGAACGACGTGTTGCCGGGTCCGCCGGGGAACAGGGTGTCGCCGGTGAACAGCAGTGGTGTGCCCTCCAGGGCGAACGAGATCGAGCCCGGTGTGTGGCCGGGGTTGTGGATCGCATGGAGCCGGAGTCGGCCGACCTCGATGACCTCGGCATCGTCGATGAGGACGTCGTAGCCGACGTCTTTGAGCTTGGGCGCGTCCGCCGCGGTCACCGCGACTTCGTAGCCGGCTTCGCGCATTGCCGGAACCGCCTGGATGTGGTCCCAGTGACCGTGGGTCTCCAGCACCCGTTTGACGCCGAGCGCGTCGCAGAGTTCGAGGAGCTGTTCGTGCTCGTTGGCCGCGTCGAGGAGCACCGCGTCGCCGCTGGCGCGGCAGCGCACGACGAAGACGTTGTTGTCGACCGGTCCGACCACCACCTTGTGAACCTCGACGTCGGCGTTCGACCAGTGCAGCGTCTCGGTGGGCATGGTGTCAGTCTGCCATCCGGACCCGCCCCGTCCGTCGTGTCACACTGTCTCGATGACGAGTCGGACCATTGGATCTGTCAGTCGTGGCGCCGTGCGCCGCCTGCGTGCGGGAGGGGCTGCGCTCCTGGGCAGGGACTCGCCGCCATCGCCGTTCGGTTCGGTGACACCCGAATCGGACGCGTGGTGGGATCTGCTCCCGTTCACCACGCATCGAATCGAACTCGCTCCGGATCGCTTCACCGCCGACGCCGGCGTGGACGCGGTGCGCGACATCCGCACGGACGTCGTCGTCCAGGAGCTCGGCGGCGACCTCGCTGGAAAGACGGCTGTCGACCTCGGATGTCTGGAAGGTGGGTTCACGCTCGAATTCGCTCGGCGTGGCGCCGAACGAGCTGTCGGTGTCGAGGCTCGTCAACTCAGCGTGGATCGGTGTGAGCTCGCCCGGTCGTTCCTCGGTCTGGACAATGCCGAGTTCGTCTGCGCGGACATCAAGGACGAGCTCGTCCAACGGGCTCCGTTCGACGTGGTCTTCGCTGCGGGCATCCTGTATCACGTTGGTTCGCCGGGAGATCTGTTGGTCACGATGCGTCAGGCGTGCCGAGGCGTCGCGCTCATCGACACGCACGTCGCTCGGGAGGATGCGCCGTCGCACAACTGTTCAGCGCTGGTCGAGCGGCAGACGGGGCCGGGCACGTACCGCGGCCGAATGTTCGACGAGTATGCGCCGGGGACGAGCGATGCGTCCAAGGAGGAACTGCTCTGGGCGGCCTGGAGCGACACGGCGGCGTTCTGGCCGCTGGAGGAGGAGCTCGTGAGGATGATCGGGGATGCCGGCTTCTCCTCTGTCGAGAAGGTGGAGGTGTCCGACGAGGATCGGACCCGGTGGGGTGTCGACCAGCTGAATCGGGTGATCTATGTCGCGAGGGTCTGACCGGCGGGTCAGCTGCTGACGACGTCGAAGCCCAGGCCGAGGGCCACGCCGATCTGTGTCGGATCGAAGGTCACGAATCGCAGGGGAGGCGGCAGGCGTTCGGCCGCCGCGAACTGGATGGCGTCGGACAGCCGGATCGGTTGACTCCGGGCGAGACCGGCGGCGCGATCGAGGCAGCGTTGGTCGACCGGCACGACGTGGAGGTGGTCCCAGACGCGACGGATCGCATCCTCCAGGTCGGCGCGCAGGATCGGTTCGTCGGTGAGCCGGTCGATGGCGGGCAGCGCTTCGGTCAACGCCATCGATGACGCCGCCCAGACCGAGTCGCCCGCGAGTGCGTGCAGCGTCGTCGCCCGCAGTGGTCCGTCGACGCCGAGTGCCAGCAACGCGCTCGTGTCGAGCATGACGGTCATCAGCCGCGCAGCTCTCTGAGCACTTGGTCGATGCGGACCCCGGCGTACACCGGGACCGGTGCGGGTGCCCGCCACTCGCTCGTGCGACGCGGTGGGATGACGGCACCCGAACCGATCAGTCGCTCGAGGTCGGGTGCGTCGGCATCGAGGGGGCCGAGTTGGGCAACGGGCCGACCCGACGTGGTGATGATCGTGCGTTCTCCTGCTCCGGCGCGTCGCACCGCCTCGGCCAGGTCGCCGCGGAGCTCACGGATGCCAGTCATTCGGGCGTTTGTGTCCACACGTGTACAC
>JBAWHL010000513.1:0-1662 GCA_049593815.1 Ilumatobacteraceae bacterium
CAGGCGGCCTCATGGACGCGATCGAGGTGCAAGCCGGCGACGTGGTCAGAGCGACGTACTCGGCCTTCGCTGGCGTGGAGATTCCTGTTCGATGAGGTCGACCCTCCATTGGATTGACGGGGCAGCGGAACCATCGCTCAGCGGGGAGCAGTTCGAGTCCGTCGACCCCTCCACACGAACCGCATGGGCGACGGTCGCCAAGGGTGGCCGCGGCGACGTCGAGCGAGCAATCGCCTCGTCCCGCCGTGCATTCGACGACGGCCCGTGGCCTCGGATGGGAGGCACCGAGCGCCGCCGCTTGATGCACCTGCTCGCCGACGCGCTCATCGAGCACGGCGAAGAACTCGCAGACGCCGACACCCGCGACATGGGAAAGCCGATCTCCCAGATGAGAGATGCAGATGTTCCGCGGTCGGCAGCGAACCTGCGCTTCTTCGCCGATCTCGCGGTCTCGGCGTCGGCAGAGCGCTTTCCGATGGATTCGGGACATCACGCCTACACCCGCTACGAGCCCGCTGGTGTCGTTGCCGCGATCGCTCCCTGGAATTTCCCCCTCATGCAGGCAACATGGAAGATCGCGCCGGCGCTCGCATGGGGGAACACCGTGATCCTGAAGCCGGCGGAGACGTCACCGGTCTCGGCGACGATGCTCGCCCAGCTGGCCACTGAGGTCGGGATTCCCGACGGTGTCTTCAACGTCGTTCACGGTTTCGGCACGGATTCAGCTGGCCAGTTTCTGACTGAATCCCCACACGTGGACAGGATCACCTTCACCGGCGAGACCTCAACTGGTCGGGCGATCGGGGCGGCCGCGGCACGAAATCTCACACCGGTCAGTCTCGAACTCGGGGGCAAGGGTGCCACCATCGTCTTCGACGATGCGGACCTCGAGACAGCGGCGGAATGGGCCGCACGGGCCATCTTCAGCAACTCGGGTCAGATCTGTCTGTGTGGGAGCAGAATCTACGTGCATGAGCGCCAATTCGAGCCGTTCGTCGAGCGGATGGTCGAGCTGGCTGATGACCTCCGTCTCGGAGATCCGAGTGACCCAGCAACCGAGATTGGGCCACTCGCCTCGCTCGAGCACTGGACGAAGGTCTCGGGCTTTCTCGACGACTTGCCGCCGGGCGCGGAGATCGCAACCGGGGGAGTCGTCGAAGGAAGCTGGGCCGTTCGCCCCACCGTGATCACCGGAGCGCCGCACGAGTCACGCGTGTGCGTGGATGAGATTTTCGGTCCGATCGCGCCGATCATCCCGTTCAGTGACGAAGCCGAGGTGGTCCGTTTGGCCAACGACACCCGGTATGGCCTGAGCGCCATGGTCTTCACCGATGACCTCAGTAGAGCCCATCGAGTGAGCGCCGAGCTCGACTCTGGAAACGTCTGGGTGAACTGCTTCTATGTTCGCGACCTGAGGTCACCGTTCGGCGGGTTCAAGGACTCCGGAATCGGACGGGATGGCGGCCTCCACAGCCGGGAGTTCTTCACGGAACCGAAGAGTGTCGTCATGGCGATTCGAGAACGACCATGACCACCAGAGGACCGCTAGAGATTCTCGGCGAACTCCATCCCGGTTCGCATGTGGCTCATCGCGAAGGATCGGTGTTCGTCCATGAGTGAAATGACGAGCCCGACGTCGCGCTCCTTGCAGGCCTCGATGAT